>DATAQX010000538.1:0-5178 GCA_036264455.1 Silvibacterium sp.
CCCTCGCCTACGTTGACTCCCGGATTCACTGCGGCCCTCGCGCAAATCCATGAGTACGCACCGAGTCGGATCGAGAAAGACACAAGTTTGAAAGACTGTTCGTTGTACAGATGAGTTGCGCCGCAGAGATAGGCTCCCTGCGAAACGATGGCATGCGATCCGAGGAAGAGCGGCGAAGGATTATATAACTCCGCGCCGTCCGCGACCGCGACCAGGTCTTCGCAGGTAAGATTCCATGGTGCCCAGACCTTGCACTTCGGATAGAACTTGCAAACTGGCCCTAGCTTCGCACCGAACGCTCGCAGCAGCAGGACACGCCACGCGAACAGCGGTACCGGCGATGGCCGAAACAGGAGCACATAACAGAGATTCCACAGGAAACGCATGCCTCGGTTCCGCAACGGAAACGATGGCTGGTTCAGCGGATCTTTCGCGGGCGAGGCTACTGCTGCCGATTTTGTCACAACGCCCAAACGATTCTTCCTTTCATGCGATCTCAGAGGGAGGGTTACACGGTTCTTCCGTCGGGCGCGAGACCTTCACGCCTGTCTGCATGGTACAAAATTATCAGCAGGTATAGTCACGATCCTGAGGGATCTCATGCAGAGCACGGAACTCGGCCAGACTGGCATTACCGCTTCCGTGTTGGGTTTTGGTTGCTCGGCCTTACTGGGAAGAACCGGCCGGCGCGATTCTCTCGCGGCGCTGGGAGCAGCATGGGACGCAGGGATCAGCTTGTACGACACGGCGCGCGCTTATGGCTACGGCGAGTCGGAGGCTCTACTGGGAGAGTTTCTACGAGGCCGCCGCGACAAGGCCGTGATTTCCACCAAGTTCGGCATCGTCGCCGCCCCCCAGCAGTTCTGGAAGCGCATCGCCAAGCCGATTGGCCGCAAGGTCGTCACCCTACTGCCCACCTCGCGCAGGCTGCTTAGTAGACAGGCGGCCTCGCAGTTCACCGGCAATCACTTTACCGTACCGATCCTAGAGGCAAGCATCCACGAAAGCCTGCGAAAGCTGCACACCGACTATGTGGACCTGTTCTTCATGCATGCTGCTCCGGCCAGCGTGCTCGACCAGGACGATCTGCTGGCCGCACTTGATAAGCTTGTGACCTCGGGAAAGGTGCGTGCCACTGGCATATCAGCCGATTCTGACGTCGTCGGGCTCACATTGCGCCGACGACCGGCAGTTTTGCGGGCACTTCAGTTCGCCTGCAATGTCTTCGATCTTTCCGCCGCAAAGCTGCTGGCAGCCTCAAACGGTGAGTTCGCCGCAATCGCCAATCATCCCTTTGGTGGTGCGGCGCGAGTACAACAGAGTCGTGCAGTCCTTTTACGTATCGCAGCCGCAGCCGATACTCCAGCGCCTCTGCGCGAAAAACTGGGAGGGGTCGATGACTCCGTGCTTGCAGATGTCGTTCTCAACATCATTCTCGGCTGTACAGGGATTCACGCTGTCGTTCCGTCCATGATGAAGCTAGACCATCTGAACAAGAATGTTGCCGCCGTAGCTAACTCGCGCTTTACTCTGGATGAGACCAGTCAGCTCAAAGAGATGCTCACGCAGGGTGTCAGCCTGGCTGGATCAGTTGCAAACTAGCTCCGCAAGGGCTATTCGCAAAAGGCGCCGGAACTACTCAAGAGATCCTCGTTGCCGTAAGCCGGCGCGCACCGGCGCGTGTACCCCGTACCGGCTTTTTTTGACGCGGCCGTACCGGCTTCGGAGCGGGATCTGCCTGGATAGGGATACCCGATTGCTGATCCATCCATTCGTCAAGGCGTGATTTCTTGAAGCGCCATCGATTGCCCAGCTTAAAGGCGGGAATGAAGGCTTCCGAGGCGTACTTGTACAGCGTGTCCGGACTGATGCCGAGATAGTCCGAGGCCTGCCGGATGTCCATTACTTCCCGAATCTCACTCGTGCGTGCGGAGGATTTCATAGGGCGCTCCTTATGACCTGGGACTGGGGGTTGCGGGAAAACTTAGACCAGCGACCTGCTTATACCGTGTTTTCACCCTCTTGTTCA
This sequence comes from Silvibacterium sp., assembly GCA_036264455.1. Lineage (GTDB taxonomy): Bacteria > Acidobacteriota > Terriglobia > Terriglobales > Acidobacteriaceae > Silvibacterium. The sequence goes on from DATAQX010000538.1 coordinate 2,030, forward strand.
AGGATTTTCAGTAATTCCTTCCGATATTATCGACTTTTTTCCTTCTCTTCCTACGCGAATTTGCATCATCGACGGTAATAGTTGAGGGCTCTGTACGTCTTGCCACAAGAGGTTGTGTATTAGCCGCCTTGATTCTGTTCTCGGTTGCTCCAACGTGAAAGAAGCCGGACACAAGTTATCCGGCTCCTCTTGTTTTGCCAAAATTGCTCTTGACAGCTGCAAGATCGCTCTACAGTTTTGGCTCCAGCCCACTGACGATCTCAAGGAAGCTGTCGTCCACGGTGCGGGTCTTCGAGATTGCTTCGGCCAGCGGGATGCTCTCGATCTTCGTTCCATGGAGGACGACCAGCCGTCCAAACTGGCCCTGGTGGACAAGGTCGATGGCGGCAAGGCCGTATCGCGTCGCCAGCATGCGGTCATATGCTGTCGGACTACCTCCGCGCTGGGTGTGCCCAAGATTGACGGAGCGCGTTTCATAACCGGTTCGCTTCTCGATCTCTTCGGCCAGTGCCTGCCCGATGCCGCTTAGTCGTACATGTCCGAACGAGTCGACTTTACCGCCGACCGTTGCCTGCTCGGAATGGGGAAGCTTTGCACCCTCGGCTACAACGACGATGCCGTATTTCTTGCCGTGGTCGTGGTTGTACTTGAGCAGAGCGCATACACGATCGAGATCGATGGGCTTCTCAGGTTCCAGAATCACGTGCGCATTCCCGGCCACTCCCGCAGTGACAGCGATCCAGCCGGCATCGCGGCCCATGACCTCGCACACGATCACGCGATTGTGGGCTTCAGCCGTAGTATGCAGGCGGTCGACGGCCTCGGTTGCGATGCTCACGGCAGTGTCGAAGCCGAAGCAGACGTCGGTTCCATTCAGATCGTTATCGATGGTTTTGGGAACGCCTACTCCGGGTACACCGGCCTGAATAAGCGCGTTTGTCACCGACTGCGTATCATCGCCGCCAATGGCAATGAGCGCGTCGAGTTTGTTGGCCTTGATCATGGCGACGCACTTTTCGATGCCGCCTTCAATCTTGCGGACATTTGTGCGTGACGTGCGAAGGATAGTGCCACCGAGGGTCAAAATGCCGTCAACTTTTTCGAGCGTCAACGGAATGGTGTTGTTGTCCAGCACCCCCCGCCAGCCTTCGAGAAAGCCGACGAACTCATCGCCATAGTGATTAATTCCCTTTTTTACCACCGCGTGGATCACGGCGTTCAGACCCGGGCAGTCTCCGCCGCCCGTTAACAAACCAACTCGCATCGCTGTACTCTCCTAAGAAAAGTGTTTTGCTTTCATGATAAAGGGACGAGATGCCATTGCAAAATATTGGCAGCGATCTGGCGCTTTGGGAGATTTAAGGAAAAGAACTGCTGGCGTATAATCGCCGTGATTTCGAAGTCGGGTTAGAAATTTTCTCACTCGACCTGGCCTTCCCCCGGACCAGCGGCCCCTACTCTCGTTTTCTGTGAGTCAACCGTGAGTCTGAATCCTGATAGATGTGGCGCGTCCCGGGTGCGACTTGCCCTGGTTCTTTGTTTCCTCCTCGCTGGCTCTACCGCATTCGGGCAGTATGGGAGGAGTCGAGAAGGTTATATAAAGAGGGTACCCTACGTATTCAACGGCCAGCAGTTCAACATCGTTACTTATGGCGGTCAGCCTGCCCAGGTCACGGTGGGCACGCAGGTCGTTCTGATGATCTCTGCCGGAAATGTCATTCCTTACCCGGGAGCTGATGCTCATCTGGTTGCGAATGCCGAGGACGCGCTCAAGGCCTATCAGGCGGGAACGCCTTCGGGCTCCACTGCTGCGCCCGCAGCGGGAGGGGGGACGAAATCCGGCCTCACCGTGGATGGCGTAGTGACCATGCTCAACGGCGGGCTGTCGGACGACATCATCATCGCGAAAATTCACCAGGCGAATACGGCCTTTGACCTGAGCCCGGATGACATGGTTCGCCTGAAGAAAGCCAAGGCCAGCGATGCGGTCATCAAGGCCATGATGGAGGCGACGCCAGCCGCAGCGCCGGCGGCGACCCCTGCGGTTGCACAGGCCCCAGCACCTGCGCCTGCCCCATCGAGCCAGTCCGCGGCAAAGCAGCCGGCGACTCCAGCAGCGCAACCCGCGGATCCGCCGAAAAAGAAAAAGGGCTTCTTCGGGTCCATCGGCGAAAGCGTGAAGGACGAAGCCACGGGCAGGTCGGTGATCGATAAGGTTGGGCTGCGGAATATCCTGCCGCAGTTGGATCCGAACAAGCCAGTGTCCGAGCAGTTCCCCCACATTGCGATTACCGTGCTCTATGCACCGATGGGCTGGACCGATCCATACGAAACGGACCCCAGCGCCCATGGACGCAGCGTTCTGCCCTCGTGCTTCAAACTGCAGGCGGTGGTCTGGTCGGACGCTACGACATCGAAGACAGTAGGACCATTCGACTGGTGCAGCAACCATGACGAGTTCATGGCGCAGCTTGAACCCAACTATCTTTACAGCCTGAAACCCACCTTCGCGGACATGCGGTCTGGTTATCTTACCGGCATCAATCGTACAGACGGTCCCGCGCCGCCTGACAAGCTGCTGCCTAATGACCGTCGCACGATGGATATGTGGGCGGCAACCAGTCCCCAGGGCAGGAGCGTAGACCTCAACCACGAGCAATTCAGCCGGTTCGCTCTGATGTTTGCGAATGTGCGAAAAGACTTGGGGGAAACCCTCACCTCCGACGGCGATGCGCGCGTCTGGATCGTGTCAATCAAGAAGGCCGCAGGGCCCAATATCATGGAGCATTGAGAGAGAATAGCGCCGCTCCGGGGGCTCTCCCTTCTAAAAGTGCTTCAGCTCTACGATCCCTCGATAGATATCCTCGGGCTGCGGCAGAATAACGTCCTCGAGGATGGGTTGGTAGGCAACGAAGGTGTCCATTGAAGCGATACGCTTCACGGGTGCGTCGAGATCGTGGAACAGCTCGTCGGCGATGCGGGCAGCGATCTCGGCGCCGTATCCCCAACTGAGCATGTCTTCATGCGCCACGATCACGCGGCTGGTTTTTCGGACGGATTCGGCGATGGCTTCCCAGTCGTAGGGATTGAGCGTGCGCAGGTCGAGGATCTCCGTCTCAATGCCGTGCTCGCGATGGGCTTTTTGAGCG
>DATAQX010000547.1:0-4951 GCA_036264455.1 Silvibacterium sp.
TCACCGTCATCGCTACGATGAGGTTGTTTATGTGATTGAGGGGCACTCGCGCTGGACGGTAGACGGACGGGAACTCGATGCTGGTCCCGGAGAGATTTTGGTCGTTCGCGCCGGTGAGAAACACAAATTCGTCGCGATCACTCCGTTGCGCCAGATTGACATCCACCTGAACCCGACCTTTGAACAGGAAGATTTGGAATGAGTCGCGTCTTCCCCGTGCGCCGGAGGCGTAGTTCTCCGTGCATTTCATTTCACAAGCGGCACCGGAGAATTTGAGGATGCGTTGATCGGGGCCATCAACGTTTGGGCAGGCTGTCCCCATACACTGACTTTTGATCGCAGGGCTGCGCGTCTGCCTTATTTCCGGCTGGTCCCATGACGCAGACACCAGTCCTGTCGCCGGGGCTGGAGCCCGAGCCGAGTGCTACCGGGCGAGGAGTCCGATGACAGCCCCTACTGAACCGTCCAGCATGGAGCCGGGAGAAGACCTCGGCCGACAGTTCCAGGCGCATGCCCATCTCCAAGCAGCGCAATCGACACTTGCAGTCGGTGCTGCTGGAGGCTGCACATCTGGCTTCGAGACTCAACCCGGAGCTGGCCGTTCTCTACGAGCGCGAAGCTGCGCGGAGCAACCGCAACCAGGCTGCCATCGCCGTTGCCCGCAAGCTGGCAGCATACCTCATGGCCATCGACCGCGGAGAACGCGCCTTCGTGATTCGCGAGGTTCACAGCAGCGCCGCAGCGTAACTGCGGCTGCGATATTCAGGGCTTTTCCAAGCGCACTCTGCCAGGTCTCACATCAAATCGGCTGAGCGACGGAGCGTCTGCTCTCAAGGCTCCAATCCATTTGTTTCGAGACTGGCAGAGAACCTCAACTCAAACATCTGTGACGGCTACGGCCAGAGACAGCAAATGGATGTCTGGTTCTGCCTCCCACCGCAGAAGCCAAAAACAAAAGCGCCAGGAAAGGAACTGCAAAACATACATTACCCCGCGCCCTCCGAGCGCGGCACGAAGATCCTCGCTTTTCCCTTGACTTTACTTATCATGGATGTCCGAGTTGCCGACTTGTCGGCCATGTGGATCGCTCCACCCTGCTCCGTTTTTCAGGAGTAATCCTGCGGTTGGGCGTAAACCACGCCAGTCGAACACCATGAAAGGATCCCGTCTGCGCGGGGCTTGATTGAAGATCACTCCCCGCGCACACCCTATTCGGGCAAGGCATATTGGCCGTCGATGTGGAAGTGGCCGCTGACACCCGGAACTCCGGTATCAGGCTGGCCGCCACCGATACTGATGATGTAATCCCCCTGGGCGATGATCGGATTGCCGTCTTCTGTCACCACGCCCAGATCGCGCGGCTTCAAATCGAAGTGGACCTTCTGGCTCGCCCCGGGTTCGAGATGAATGCGCTCGAATCCACGCAGTGCGACGCGGGGCGCACCCTTGACCTGCGGGAACTTGAGATAGAGTTGCACGACCTCGTCTCCCGCAAGCTTGCCGGTATTGGTGACTGTGACATCAGCGCCTAGAGGCTGTCCGGCAGCTATGGTCTGCTCTGGCACGCTGAGCTCGCTATAGTTGAACTTCGTGTAGCTCAGCCCGTGGCCAAACGGATACAGCGGCTTGCCGCTGAAGTAGCGATAGGTCCGGTTCGCCATGCCGTAGTCCTCAAAGTTGGGCAACTGGTCGATGCCCTTGTAGAACGTAACGGGCAGGCGGCCGGCGGGATTGTTTTTCCCACTCAACGTTTCAGCGACTGCCGCGCCACCCTCTTCGCCGGGATACCACGCCTCAAGAACGGCATTGGCATGCTCGTTGATCCAGTTGGCGGCGAGGGCGCTTCCATTCATGAGAACGACGGCGACAGGTTTGCCGGTACTGGCCACCGCTTCGACCAGGTCCTCTTCCGGTTGAGGAAGGTCGATACTGGTGCGGTCGCCGCCGAGGAACCCGGGTTCGCTGACCGGCATCTCTTCGCCCTCAAGCTGACTTGTGATTCCGACGACGGCGATGACGACATCGGCATTCTTCGCGGTGGCGATGGCCTCAGGCGAAGGCGCGTTGTTCGCCTTGGCCCAGATCAGCTCCGCATGCGGCACGCTGTTCCTCGTACCGTAGGAGATTTCGAGCGCGACCTTGCGGCCTTTTTCGAGGTGGACGCGGCCCACGCCCGATGAGAGTCCTCGCGTGCCTCCGCCGAATGCCGTTGCCACCTGCTTGCCGTCAACCGTAAGCCTTCCAAACCCTTCGCAGCGAATGCCAATCAAAAAGTCGCCTGACTCCGCGGGTGTCAGGAATCCGGACCATTGCACGCCGAAGGTCTTCTTCTCCGCAATTTCTCTCGGAAGATCGCTCACTGTGAGCTTGACGTTGGGCTCGGTACGGCTGACGATCGGCGCGGGCTTCGCTCCCTCAGCCGGCTGCCCCATCCGCATGCCTTCGTTGTAGTCGGCCTTGAGGCCGGGCTTGCCTTCGGGGGTGGTGAGGAGAGCATCCGGCACAGGATTTCCGTCGGTGCGAAGGAATTGCGTTCCGGGGACGAAGGTGATGGTTGCGTTGGGGAACTCAGCCTTGAGGCCATCCATGATCGACACGATGTGCGTCGGCTGACCGGCATAGTTACCAATGAGGGGCCTGGTCTGATCGGCGAGCGGCCCGACCACCGCGATTTTCCGGATTCCCGGTTTCAACGGAAGCAGGCCATCGTTCTTCAGCAAGACCATGGACTCATTTGCCAGGTTGCGCGCCTCGGCGCGATGTTCTGCACTGTCGAGTTCCTTCTCATCGATCTTTGTGTAGGGCACCATGTCAGGAGGATCGAACATGCCGAGCTTGATTCGCGCGGTGAACAGGCGAATCAGCGCAGTGTCGAGAACACTCTCGGGCAGATATCCCTGCTGCACGGCATCGATATAGGCTTTGTCGACAGGCTCGCCAAACCGCGAAGTAAAGGTGACGCACTCGTTGTCCATGCCGCGAAGAACGGAGATCGCAGCACCCTGAGCCTGGGTTGGCCGGTAGCGATGATTGGCCGCCACGTCTCTGACAGCATCGCAGTCCGACACCACGTATCCCTGGAAACCCCATTTGCCACGCAACTGGTCCTGCAGTAGGTACTGGTTAGCGCATGCCGGCTCGCCGTTGATCGCGTTATAGGCACACATGACTGAGCCGGCCTTGCCTTCCACGATCGCCGCGCGAAATGCGGGCTCGTACGTGTCCACTTCGTCATGCTTACTAACGTCCACATCGGCAAAGTGGCGCGTTGGTTCCGGTCCGCTGTGCACAGCGAAGTGTTTGGGGGTTGCGATCGCGAGGTAATACTTCGGATTATCACCCTGCAACCCGGTCACGTAGGCAACACCCATGCGGCCGGTGAGGAATGGGTCTTCGCCGTAGGTCTCCTGTCCACGGCCCCAGCGCGGATCACGAAAGATGTTGAGGTTAGGCGACCAGAAATCCAGGCCACCCATGATGCCGGTGTGCCCTTCGCGCAGGTTTTGCACGTGCTTGATGCGGCCCTCGATGCCAATCTGCGCAGCCATGGTGTGAATCCCGGGGGCATCGAACGTGGCGGCCAGGCCGATCGGCTCCGGATATTCGGTTACGCCGTCGTTGATGACTCCGTGAAGAGCCTCGCTCCACCATTGGTACGCAGGAACCTTCAGCCGCGGGACAGCTGCGGAGTTGTTCTGCATCTCGGAAGCTTTCTCCGCGAGCGTCATCCGGTGTACCAGGTCCGTGGCGCGCTGCTCGGGTGAAACCTGGGGATTCATGTAGGGCAGGTTCGTGGAGTCCTGGGCAACTACATCTTGCTGGATTGAACCAAAGAAGAGCGCTCCAGTGCACGCTAGGATGCACTCGACAACTCGCAACGCGCGGCTTTTCATACTATTTCTCCATGTTGATGAGTCATGATTGCGAACCACCTCACGATGAGCATGGGGTGTCATTGGCATCGGAAGTTGCGTGCGTCCTGGGTATCCCCGGTTCCGGTGTACTGAGCGTGCTTTGGGTACGCACACAGCGGACGGCTGCGACCGGGGAATGCTTGCCCCGTGGCGATGACGCTCCCAGGTGCTTCGCCGTTCTCGACCCAATCGACAACTGCGCTGAGCATGTCGAAATGGTCGAGTGAGGGACCGCCGCCGCAGTGTGCCATTCCGGGGACGAGGAAGAGGCGGCTCCACTCGGCCACCTTGTCGGGACCGCCGTTGCCTTCAGAAAGCGATTTGTAATATCCGAGCGTGTCGAGTGGCGAGAACCACGGATCGCTGTCGCCGTGAAAGAAGATGAGCTTGCCGGCGTTCAGCGAGAAGGTCGAGAGATTCGTGGATGCGGGTTCGACGAGCGGATCGGAGGCACGCAACGCTGCCTTGTCTACGTCGAGTTCAGTTGCGGTGGTGTACGGTCCGAAGAGGCCGTTCTTTCCCAATGCGAGCAGACCCGGCACACCACCCTGCATCGTTATGCCCGCGTCATAGAGGAATCCAGGATAGACTTGGGTGCCGTAACTGTTCTTGGGTCCTGCGAAGGCTTTCTTGATCGCGCTGATCTTTTCGGGCGCGATACACGCCCCGGTTTGGGCAGGTTTGCAGGTGATGACCTCAGGATCGAAATCGCAGCCGAGAGGATCGGAGATCATGCCGTCAGCGACACCGTCTTTCGCATCGCACCGCTTCATAAGCGCGTCCATAAAAAGTTTGCGATCGTCATCGGTGAGGAACTTGTCGACTTGCGGCTTGCCGGATGCGTCTTTGGGAGCGGCCTGATTGTAGACGACCGGAATCCATTGAGCGATCGCAAGATTGGAGAGCCCGGTACGCATCGCCGGATCGCCCGAGACGATCCCGTTGAACACGGTGGGATAGCGCTGTGAGAGGATCATCCCTTCGCGCCCGCCAGTAGAACAGCCGATGAAGTAGGAGTACGCCGCCGGCTTTGCGTA
>DATAQX010000554.1:0-7648 GCA_036264455.1 Silvibacterium sp.
ACCGGCACGGTCACATTGCTCAACAACGGAGTGAGTGTTGGCCCTCCCGTTGCTTTGAACAGCAAGGGAACTGCTTCCTACAATGTCTACGATCAGCAGCCGCTGGCTCCTGGCAGTTATCAGCTCGCCGCGAGTTACTCCGGCGATGCCAGCTACAATCCCAGTACGAGTTCGTCTTCGAATCTCACAATCACCAAAGCGCAGACTATATCCGCCGAATCTCCGAGCACACTAAACGTGAGCGCGAATGGAAGCGTGACCTTCACTACGTCTATGGGCGCTGACAGTATCGGAAATCTTCCCACCGGCAACATGGTCATTCAGAGCGGCTCTACGGTTCTGGGACAAGCCGCGATCCAAGGCAGTTACCAGACGGAAAACAACATCGTCATCGTCGCCGGCACGGCCACCATTACCGTTCCCGCGAACAAGTTCCCGCAGAACGGAACCAACCCCGTCACGGCTTATTACAGCGGAGACGCCAACTACAGCGCCTCAAACTCGGGAGCGGTGGGCATCACGGTCACCGGCCTTTCCGCGCCAGGCTTCACACTTAGCAGCAGCGGCAATGCAACCGTCGGCAGCCCGGGTGCCTCAGGCAGCGCTGCGATTACAGTCGTGCCTTCTGCCGGGTTCACTGGCACAGTGAACCTCACCTGCTCGGTCGTTACGGCTCCGAGTAATGCGGCCTCTCCGCCCAGTTGCGCTGCGGCCAGTGCAACTGTCGCGGGCACTTCGGCGGCAACGGCAACTCTGACGATTGGTTCAACCTCCTCAACCACGCCTGGAAGCTACATCCTTAATGTTCTCGGTAAAGACGCGGCGACCGGCAGAATCAGCGCCTCCACAAGCCTAACTGTGACGGTCAATTCCGCACCGGCGTTCGCGCTCGCTGCCACTCCCGTGACGCTTACCAGCCCCGGCGCTTCCGGAAGCTCGTCACTTACGGTGACGCCTGCAAACCTCTTCACCGGGACTGTCAATCTGGTCTGCGCAGTCCTCAGCGCTCAGGGCGGTGCGGTCTCAGCGCCCACCTGTGCCCCGGCCAGCGCTTCCGTTACCGGCTCGTCACCGGCTACTGTCACGCTGACGATCGACTCCACCTCGATGACGACCCCTGGAGCATATTCTCTGGCAGTGACCGGGACGGATGCGGCGACGGGTAAGATCTCGGCCTCCACCACGATGGCAGTTACTGTAGGCGCAGCGGCACTCCGGGCCGCGCCATCCTTCGCGCTTGCTGCGACCGCGATCACCATTGCCAATCCCGGCAATTCCGCAAGCTCTACCGTTACGGTGACACCGGCCAACGGCTTCACCGGCGTTGTCGGGTTGTCGTGTGCAGTCGCCAGCGCTCCGGACGGAGCGGTCTCAGCGCCCGTCTGCAGCAGTGCCAGTGAGAACGTCACCGGCAGTTCAGCAGCAACCGGGACTCTGAATGTTGTCACAACCTCCAGTACGACGCCCGGCACCTACACACTGATGCTGACGGGAACGGCCTCCGGCGTTGCTCCAGAGACAGCGACAATGACGGTCATTGTGAATCAAGGCACCACCCCATCGTTCACCCTCTCGAACACCACCATCGGCATCACCAGCATCGGTGGCTCGGGCACTTCGACAATCACGATTACCCCTTCAGGAGGTTTCAACGGCCAGGTCAACCTGAAATGTGCGCTCAGCAGTTCTCCGGCTGGTGTCACGACCGAACCTGTCTGCTCCTTCGGTTTGGGCAGCACTGTGATAGTCAGCGGAGACGCGCCAGCAACTGTCACTATGACTGTGACCACGAGCAACTCGGCTACTGCAGCTGTTGAAGAGCATTGGTTCGGCACCGCTGGTGGAATTGCGGTTGCGGGTCTGCTTTTGATCGGGGTACCGGTGCGGCGGCGCAGATGGCCTGTTCTGCTGGTTCTTCTTTTGTTAGGCGGCATTGCGGGGATTGGTTGCGGCGGTGGTGGTTCCAAGTCGAGTTCGACTTCCAATCCCGCTGGAGCCGGCGCCTATGCATTCACGGTAACGGGCACAGACGCCACCACCGGCACGATCGTGGGCACCACGACTGTCACCGTCAACGTTCAGTAATCAGCGCGCCGAGGGGCGAGCTTCCACGAGCAGTTTCCTCCAAAAGAGCCGACGGTGCCAGAACGACCGCCGGCTCTTTATTTGTAGGAGACCTTACTTGGAGGCCTTACTTAAGGATGCAAAGAAGCGTGCAAAAGGTGAGCAGAATCAGGCAGCTCCACTCCAACGCGATTCAGCAGCGCCTGAAAGCGAGGATCGTCATGCAGATTGTCGAACATTGGATTTACGGCAATATCGATGGCAGAAGGATCATGGCGGTCGATGGTTTGCTCAAGCGCTGCGATCGCATGGTCACGGTCTCCAACATACGCGTACCACTCCTCCGGAATGAAGTCATTCGGATGAGAGGAAACCGCGTCGGAATGGCTGGCAATCGCGTCCAGTTTCAGCGCCGCATAAGCCGCCACTCCTCTGCGACGATAAGCGGCGAGCCCACGATCCTCGAGATCGATGCGGGTGGGATCTTTCTCCATAGTTGCCATCGTTCGCCACTCATGAATGGCGTCCACGTAGTGGCCGGCATCGAACAGAATCCATCCCAGCTGGTCGTGAGCAAATGAAGAATTGGGTTGTAAACTCACATATCGCCGGGCGGTATCCACTGCTCTTACATTCTGACGCGCGGCGCCTGCGACGAAAACTTCGATCGCGTCGATCTGCGGCCACACTGGATCGTCGGTGTGAGCGATATCGACCTCATGGAGAGCATTCTCGAAGTGCCCCTCGTCAGCCAGCAGCTCAGCCAGCCAGGCGTGATATGTCGCTTCGTTCGGTTCGAGCTCCACAGCTAGGCGCAGCTCATTCTCCCCCACCGAGGTGTTCCAGTCCTGCCGCATTGCGACGAAGCCGAGCACCGCATGTGCTTCGGCCAGACGTGGATCCAGCTGAAGTGCCTTGCGTGCGAATAACTGCGCCTCTCGCAGATGCTCGACCGGATCAGTCAGGCTGCCCAGACTCATATAGGCCGAGGCCATCCCCGCATACGCCCGCGCAAAATTCGAATCCCGTTCGGCCGCCCCTATATAGTGGGCCAATGCGCTGTTTAGTGAAGCGACCGTACGCCGGGAGGCCAGATCGCGGGCCTGCAGATACGCGCTGTATGCCAGGGGATCCTGCGTACTTCCAGCTTCCGCCTGGATGGAATTTACGCTGGGCTGCAGACTGGCGAAAACGTCTCTTTGTACCTTGTCGCGAATCATCGCCAGCTCGCTCAACGCACCTGCATATCGGAACGAAGCAATGTGAACAGCATCCTGACCGCGCACCAGTTCAAGCTGAAGGATACAGCGGTCGCCGTCGATCGAAAATTTACCAAGCAGCAGCGCATCCAGATGCAGGGTTCGGGCGATCTCGCGCAATGACGCGTTGTTCTCCTTCATGCTGGACAGCGAATGCGAGGCCCGCAATTGTACCGACGGCAGTTGCGAGAGGGTATCGGTGAGATCCATCCGGAAACTCTCGCCAAGCTGCGCCGACCGATTATCCGGCGTGTCAAACGGCACGATTCCCATTGAAACCGTGGCGGGTTGGGCACTGACTTTTTTCGGCTTTGTGAGGATGAGAATCACCCCAGTGAGCAACACTGTGCAGACGGCCAGCACTGCAAAACCTGCAAGCAGTCGTTGCCGCTGTGTGACCCGGTGAAATGAGCGAAAAAGGGTTCGAGCCAGAAGCGTTGCAGGTTCGCCGGGATCAATTACCTCCACAGGAACGAGCATCTGAGAGTTCGAAAAGGACGGTGCTGATATTTCAACCTTCTGCGCCGGGACCTCCGGCACAGTCTGCAGGGATGGATTGGCCACCGGAACGCGGGTAACCTCAGCTACGAAACGGTATCCCCGCTTGGGCAGCGTTTCGATAAATTGCGGATTCTTCGAAGAATCACGCAGCACCATCCGCAGGTAGTTAACAGCTCGATTGATAGCATGCTCGTGATCGAGAAATTGCCCGTCTGGCCAGAGGCGCTGGCGCAATTCCTCACGGGTCACCACGGTACCCGCACGCTCCAACAGGATTGTCAGCAGGAGCGTAGTTTGAGGGGGCATCCGCAGACAACTGCCTCTTCGCTTGAGCTCGCCCGATGCCGAGTCAAACGTAAAGACGGAGAAGGCGAAGAGATCGGTTTCCATATTAAACGTTAGCACGATCGAAAATCAGGCGCTATGTTCTTTTTCATCTCCTTCCAGCGCGTTTTCCTGGCACTCCAGCTTTTCATTAACTCATTCATTTTTCCTTTGTTAGCTGCGGACAAAAAAGATACCCAATGGGGAGTTTCTGAGTATTGCTGTCGCATGGGGCGTCGGATAGGCTCGGGTCACACCCATCCTGCCGTCGGTCTAAATCCGGGTTGTACCGATCAGGCTCCCCGAAATTACACCTGAGGAGACTCCAGTTGCAAGCGATACAAAACCATCCAACCTTCGTTCATCACACCATGATTGCAGGCCCGTGCCAGGCGGCGAATGTTGTCGGACACACCACGGCGCACAGGCTCTTTCTTCAGCCGGTGCTCGTGGTCTTCGCCGTTCTCCTCCTGCTGGCCGCTTCCACGCTGCAGGGATTCGCGCAGACCTCCTGCGGCCAGGACGGAGGACAGGGCGATGTGGTCAAACAGTTGCCTGCGCGAAACTCGAAGGTTCAAAGCCCGTTCGATCGGGTGATGGCTCCTTATCTCGCTAACCTTAAGGGAAAGGCGAAGCCGGGTCACACCGTCGCAGAGCTCCCGGCATCAACAGCCAACGCCGTCGTCGGAGGCACGAGTCTGAACTTCCCCGGATTTGTGAGTGCGCCCACCCTGCAGTTAGCCCCTGCCAACGGCTGCGGCACGCTGCTGGTCTCCGTCTCCGGCGACTTCAATAATGACGGAAATCTTGATATCGCAACGGTGCAGGCCGACGGGACAGTGAAGATGATCCTGAATCCCGGGCCAGGAGGAAGCCTGGCGACCGCCAAACCGCTGACACCCGACAGCAGCTACACCGTGAATAACAGCTCGATCTTGTACCTGGCCACGGCGGACTTGAATGGGGACGGCAACCTGGATCTTGTGGGACAGGATGTTGTGCACGACCAGTTCGTCGTCTGGCTGGGCAATGGGGACGGCACCTTTCAGAACTCGATCGCCTACTCTGTGACGCCTACATCTAACGCCTCGTGGTTTCTCGGAGGTGGCTTCTTCGTCATCGCCGACTTCAACGGCGATGGTTTCCCGGATATCGCCACTGTCGAGCTGGAGTTTTTCAGCGGAACCGTGACCGAGCAGACTTTTCTCAATGATGGCAAAGGCAACTTCACACCTGGGTCAGAGTCCAGCGCGAGTGTCGGCTCATTCATCAGCGCTGGCATCGGCCAGGGAGATATCGTAAGCAACGGCTCCGCGCCCACAGGTATTGCGTTTGCGGTGGAGAACTCTTCCGGTCTCTCCATCCTGGTGATTCACAGTAACGGCGATGGCACATTCACTTCCGCTGTGGCGCCTGCCGCGGCGCTCGTTCCGGACTACTACTTCACAGCCAAAGGTTCCCTCTACGCAACCAATCTGACGGCGAATTTCGCCGGCGCTCCCCTGATCGCCGGCAAGTCCGGCAAAGGCCCTTTGCCACACAATACTGTGGGTTCGGGCATCCCGACCACCGACATTGTCTTCATCACTGGTGATGGAGCAGTCTATGACGTTCCCTATACGGAACAGGGTGTGAGCTATGACCCGACAACCATAAATGTCCTAGCGGGCACAGACACCCAGAACTTGTCTGCTTATCCAAATCCCCTCCGCCCGTCCTCTGCGAAGATGCGCGGCAACGACTCGACGGTCTCCAGTTCCTCAGATCCGATTCCATACGAGCAGTTCTTGAACCTCGCTGATATGAACGGCGACGGAACGCTGGACCTGGTGCTTTACAGTTACGGCGCGATCTATGTCTATCTCAACAGCGGTACCGGCTCCTTTACCGCGCCGCCAGCGCAGGTTGCCACTGGAATAAACGGCTACTCAGAGCCCCAACCGGGAAATTTTGATGGTCTCACTTATACTGCGAATCCCTCCATAGTTGGCGTCGATTACCAGTTCGACAGCCTCTCGGTTTACGCTGGCAACGGTGCTGGACAGTTCTACGCTGCTCCCCTTGTAGGCGGGGCGAGCACTAACGGCGGCGGAAGTTACACCGCTCTCGGCGGTAACATCACCGTTGTCGCAACCGGCGACGTCAACGGAGATGGGCTACAGGACGTGATCGCGTATGACTGGACTAATGCGGCAACCGCGACCAACCAGGGGTATCCGGATGTTGTGGTGGGCATCAACAACGGGGGCAAACCGCAGGCCAACGAGACGGCCAACTTCACTTTCACCACCGCGCTCTCGGCGGCGGACTTCAAAAACGACAACGGGTCATTCATCGAGCCGGTAACCTTTGCCAGTCCCAGCGGAGGGTTGAGCATGTTGGTCTCCGCCACAGGAGCCCTCGGCGTGATGACCGCGACGAAGGGTGTCTTCGGCGCGCCGATGTGGATCATCAACCTAAGCTACCTCCACTGCCCATTCACCTTTGCCGACGCCGGCGACGTGAATGGGGATGGGATCACTGACATCGTGGTTACCTATCCCGGTGACGCATCCTGCGGTTCCTCGGGAGGGTACCCCTCGGGTTATTTCACTTTCATCGGCGCCTCGGACGGCACCTATAACCAATGGTATTTCGCTGCCTTCGGCAGTTCGCTCTTCCAGCCTCGTCTGATCGATATTGACAACAACGGCGCTCTGGACCTGGTGCTCAGCGATCAGGACTTCAACAACGATGTCTTTGGCGTGTATACCGTCCCGAACATGTCAGACGGTAGCGGGCTATTTGATCTGACCAAGGCCGCCCAGCAGGCGCAAAACTACATCGTGTCGGATATCATTCCCGGCGATTACAACTCCGATGGCAAGCAGGATCTTACACTCGCCACCGAAGGTCAGTTCAACTATGCAAATCCTTCGGCCTTCATTCAGCCTGCTACGGAGGGCGTGCTCCTGCTTCCCGGCAATGGAGACTTCAGCTTCGGGCTTCCCACGCTGGTGAACTCAGGCTACTTCGCCCAATGGGGATCGTATGCCGACTTTAATGGCGACGGAGCTCCGGACCTGGCGCTTGCAGAGTATGGCGTTTCGCCTGACGGCGGTGACGAGGGTATCCTTTTAGCTACGCCAATCGCACAGATCCTGCCCAACCTGGGCGGCGGTAACTTCGGGCCTGCGATCGTGCTCAACGATGGTCTCTTCGATTTTAACGACTTTGATTCGCCAAGGAACCAGGTCAACAGCCTGACCCATCAGATCTATACCTTCACTGGCAACTTCGGGAATAGCGGCGGCAACGACCTGCTCATCTCCGGCAGCTACGCGACGGCTGAGTTTATCAACCAGGGCCAGAGCACGCTCGCATTGACGGCGTCGCCTTCCTCGGCAAACCAGGGCCAGGAGGTGACGCTCACCGCAACCGTCACGTCCCCTGTCAATCCATTTCCAGCGACAGGGACTGTCTCGTTCTTCAGTGGTGGAGTTCTTATCGGTGCGGCTCCA
>DATAQX010000565.1:0-2605 GCA_036264455.1 Silvibacterium sp.
GCTCTGGTTCAGGGTCGATTTGCCGAGCAGCTGACTCATCGTGAGTATGTCGGAGACGGGCAGATCGGGATCCATCTCCGAGACGATGCGCTGTACCGGAAGAGCGAACTGTTCCAGTTCGCGGCTGGAGCGAATCACAAGTGTGCCGACGTTCTCGACGCCGGCGTCCAGCGGGTAATATTGCAGCGGCTGAGGCGTTTCACCGATTGCGTAACGGGTATCGCCCACAATCCCAACAATGACGGCATCCTGCCCGCGTGCGCGGAGGTGCTTGCCCAGCGGATCTTCGCCGGGGAAGTGCTGGCTGGCGAAGGATTGGCTGATGACAGCTTCGTTGGCGGCATCCAGTCGCTTGCTGCCGTCAAAGGTGCGCCCGCGCAGGATCGGAATGCCCATGGCGTGGAAGAACTTCGGATCGGCCCAGCGGTATAAGGCAGTCAGACCACTGCCTTGCGGCAAGGGCGGATGCTCGACGATGGTGAAGGTACGATCTGCCCCCCGGCCCTGCCCAGGGACAGACGTCGCAAAGCCAGCCGCGTCCACTCCGGGCAGAGCACGCACACGCTCGAGCAACGCGTCGTAGAAGTTGGCTCGCTGGGCGGGCGTCGCATAGCGGGCATCAGGGATGCCCAGATGCATGGTGATCACGTCTTGCGTGAGACAGCCCATGTCGGCGGAGCGCAGCCGTTCATAGCTCTTAAGCAACAGACCAGCGCCAGTGAGCAAGATCACCGTCAGCCCCACTTCGAGCGTGAGCAGCACCTTGCGCAGCGTGGCCCGCGCACCGTCGCCGCTCACTGAGCGCGATGCCTCATGCAGCGCGCCCAGAATGCGCTTGTCGCTGCTGCTGAACGTAGCGATGAGTCCGGAAAACAGCGCGCACAGCACGATAACGCCAACGGTAAACGCCGCCACCACGCCGTCGATATGGATGGATTCGACGCGGCTCATATCGTGGCGAGTTTGGGTCAGCCAATGAAGCGCGGCGAAGGCGAGCAAAGGTCCTAGCGCGCCGCCGCCAGCCGAAAGCAGCAGGCACTCTATCAGCCGCTCGCGCATCAGACGCAGCCAACCTCCGCCCAGTGCGGTGCGGATCGCGAGTTCTTTGCGTCGCGCCGCCGCGCGCGCCACCAGCAGATTGGCCACATTGAGACAGGCGATCAGCAGCAGGCAACAGGTCGCCTCCAGCAGCACATAGAGCGGCTTTTTGATTTCGCCTACTATGTCCTCCAGCAGCGGATGGCTCCTGGCGCTTTGAAATACGAATGGGTCGTTGAGGTGCTCATTGTGGATGCGCTGGGAGATGATGCTCAGATCGGCCACGCCTTGGTCCGCGCTGACTCCCGGCTTGAGCCGCCCCACAACTCGAAACATGTGCTGGTTAAACGAGGTCATCGTGTCTTCGGGCTTGTCATGGTAAACCGGTGTCCATAGCTGCGTGGACGGAGACGGAAAATCGAACCAGGCGGGCATAACGCCGATTACGGTGTATGTCTGGGCGTCGAGTTCGATCGTCCGGTTCAGGATGGCAGGATCACCGCCAAAGCGGCGCTTCCACAGGCCCCAACTCAGCAACACGGTGCCGTTGGCTCTGGGGCTGTCATCTGACTGCATGAAATCGCGGCCCAGCGCGGGCTGCACGCCGAGCGTGCGGAGCAGGTCCCATGAGAACAATCCGCTATTCAGTTTCTCCGGCAATTGCCCATTCGAACCGGAAAGCCCGACCCGGATACCCTGCGCGAGGGCGAGGCTGCTGTAGCTGCGGTTCTCCTTCTTCCACTCGGCGTACATGCCGCCGGAGACAATATTGGTGTCGACCGTGACACCTTCACGGAGGGCTCCTTCGGAGACCATCACAAGACGATCCGGATCATGGAACGGCAAGGGCTTGAGCAAAACGCCACGCACGACCGTGAACAGTGCGACGTTGGCGCCAATGCCCAGCGCCATCACCAGGACAGCGATGACGGTAAAACTGGGGGTGCGACGAAGCGTGCGCAGACTAAGGCGCATATCGCGTGCAAGGGATTCAAGGCAGTTCCAGGACCAGATGGCGCGAGTCTGTTCACGAATAAGAGCAGGATTGCCGAAGGCACGCAAGGCTGCGTAGCGAGCTTCCTCTCCTGAAATACCTGATTCGCGTTGCTCCTCCTCCTCCAGTTCCAGGTCGGAACGCAACTCCCGCTCCAGGTCCGCGTCTCTCTTCTTGATCTGCCGCCATTTCATGTCAGTTCTCCTCGGCGGAAGGCCACATCACGCGCGACACAGCTTCTGCCATCTGCTTCCACTGCGACTCTTCGACCAGGAGCTGCTTCCTGCCTTTCTCAGTCAAGCGGTAGTATTTGAACTCCCGGTTTCGGTCCGGCGCAGTCTCCCATTTGGAGACGACCCACCCTCTTCGCTCCAGGCGATGCAGCGCAGGATAGAGCGAGCCGTGCTGCATCTGCAGAAATTCATTCGTCGTCCTCTGAATGTGCTTCCCGATCTGGTGACCATGAGCAGGCCCATAGAGAAGGGTTCTCAAGATGAGCATATCGAGCGTTCCCTGGAGGAGCCCGACCCGTTGCTGCGCTTGCTTTTCCATAGAAGACATTCTGCCCTCAAT
>DATAQX010000599.1:0-6103 GCA_036264455.1 Silvibacterium sp.
GCATTCATGCCGGCAAGCGCAAATTGGATGCGATCGATTCCCTGTCGATACCGCGAAACCAGCAGGGCACTCCATGCGCTTGGTGTAGAGGAAGAATCTTCAAGGAATCCGGCAATCGCCTTGAAATAAAAGCTGGCGAAAACAACATCAAGGCGCGTAAGCCACACCGGGTCATGCCATCCGCCCGCCGGAGGCTGATCGACCTGCTGCGTGACCATCATGTAAAGTCGGTTGAACCATTTCAGGCCATCGCTTCCCGGCAGGAGCTGGTCGATGCTCTGCATCGTCCGCAGCACGTCGTCGATAGTGACCGGGGCAGCACTGCTTACGATCTGGTACAAGGGTTGATCGGCGGCCGCGACCGTCACGAGTCCGTCCTTAACGTGCTTCTATTTTCCGCCGTGAGGTTGCTGACTGGTGCTGCCACTCGTTCCGCCGGGGATGAAATTTTTGTACTGAGTGTCGATGATGCCCAGGTTGCGGGCGAGTCCAAGTTTGGCCTGGTTGAACTGGAAGACGCTGCGGACATACTGGTTCTGGGCCTGCGCGAGCGTAGACTGCGCCTGGACTACGGGCAGGTTGTCGTCGACTCCAGCCTGAAAACGATCTGTCGTCTGTTCGAGGGTCTTGGTGGCCAGCTCAACATTGCTGCGCGAAACCCGGACGAGCTCCGAGGATGACTGCAGATCGAGGAGACTGTCGCGAAGCTGCTGGTCGATCTTGTGCGCGAGGTCGTTGAATTGTGAGTTAAGCTCGTTAACCTGCGCGACGGCGACATCGCGATCGCCGCGAAACTTCGCTTCCTGAAAGATGGGAACGGAGAGGGTTCCGGTGGCGGCGAAGGTCCCGTGATAGATCTCGCCGGAGACGCCGGTGACTGCGTAGTTGCCATTGAAGGACAGGCTGGGAAAGCGCTCATGTTTGACCGCCTGACGCTCGCGCTGCGCCGCGAGGATCTGCTGTTTGAGCTGCTGGTAGTCCTGGCGGCTGGCAAAGGCCTCGCGCTTGGCGTCCTCGATGGTGAGAGCGGCGAGATCCGCGTAGGGCGTGGCATCGGTAAGCTGAATTGCCTGTTCTGGAGCGAGGCCAATCTGGCGGTTGAGGGCGATTTTGGCCTTTGTGAACCTGTTCTGGGCCTGGATGAGCGCCAGCTGCTGGGTCTGGTATTGCACGCGGGCGCGTAACTCATCAAGATTTGCGGCTGTTCCAGCCTTGTGCGATTCCTGCGCCTGGTAGAGCAGCGTCTCGTCGGTCTTCAGCAAAGCCTCCGCATAGTCGACCTCAGAGGAATCGGCCAACGCCTGCAGGTAGGCCGTCCCCACATTCAGTACGACCAGCCCGCGCGAAGATTGTATGCCGTAATAGGCAGCGCTTTCGTTCGCTTTGGCTGCTTTCCATACGTCCCAGCCGGACCAAGTAAAGAGAGCCTGGGAGAGATTTACCTGGCCCGTGGTGGTATCGACCTTGACGATGAACGGAAACAGAGCGGCCTCAGAGGGAGGAACGCCGAATTTGGTCAGGACTCCCGGGCTGAAGCCGGCGGCGCGCAGGTTCATCTGATGCAGACCAGTCTCGCCATGGAGGGAGATGTTGGGCATGAGGGCATTGGCAAACTGCAGCCTCTGTGCCTGAGCCGTCTTTTCGTTCAGGTGCGCGAGCGTCAGGGCAAGATTGTTTTCAATGCCAAGGCGGATAGCATCGTCCAGCGACAGCGACTTGACTCCGGGCGTAACGGCGACTGCCTGAATGCTGCCCACGTAAGGGTTCTGAGCTGAGTTGTTAGGGTTGGCCTGGGCCAGCGCGGAGCCACAGAGGACACCGGCAATAAGTCCGATCAGAAAAAATCCGGGCACAGCATATCTGCAGCTTTTCATTCGCTCGGGAAGTCCTCTTGAATCCAGCTTATTAGAGTTTCATGAAGCGCGGCGGTTGCCAAAAGATTTCCATTGAGCATGTGGCGCGGAGCATACAGAGACAGATTTGTAGCCGTGTTTGTAGCCTTTGTAGCTGTGTTTGTAATCGTGGACAGATGAAAAGCAGAACCGGACCATAACTTACATGGATTTAATACGATAGCCAGTATATTAGCGAGATAGTAAACATTCAAGGCAACCGGATTGCCAAAGTCAAGCAACAGTGCGTGAAAGCTGGTCATCGTATGGGGCGAGGGGGTGAAATCCAGGATCGCTGCATGCGAGCCGGAAAAAGCGCGCGATGATGAGTCAATTCCCCATTCCAGCAGCCAGGACCTCCTCCCTAGCTAAGGTATTGCTTTTGGAGAACGATCTGGGCTCGGCGCATACTGCGCGCGAAGGGATTCGGCGGGCAGGATTGACGGTGATCCTCGAAACAGTGGGAACGCGCGAGGAATTCCTGTCGCGGCTTCATGCCGGTCCGGTCGATCTGATTTTGGCAGAGACTACGGGACTGCCGGGCCTGACGGTGGCAGAGGTTCTGGAGTACGCGCGTGATGGGAAAGGACGCGTTCCGCTGGTGCTGATCGAGAAGGATGACCAGGAACAAGGAGTTTTGCAGGTCCGGGATGACGTTTCCGATTATGGTCGGCTGACGCAGTTGGGTCGGCTGCCCGCGTTCATTGAGCGCGCGTTGGAAGACCAACGCGACCACGAGACGAAGAGCACTGTGGAGTTAGATCGCGCCGCCGATGTGCTGCGTGAAAACCAGAAGCTCCTTACATTGGGACGGTTGTCGGCCTCCATTGCGCATGAAATCAATAATCCGCTGGAGTCAGTGATGAACCTCCTTTACCTGATGGAGATTGATTCACCGGAGAAGACTGCGGAATATTTGAAGATGGCACAGCGGGAGTTGAATCGGGTTGTCCAGATCAGCAAACAGACATTGACTTTCTCTCGCGAGACCGACGTGCCGGTACGCCTGCAGTTAGCCGAGTTGGTCGAGGAAGTGCTGACGCTTTACGCGCGCAGGACCGCCGACAAGGATTTACGCATAATCCGGCAATATGAATCATCACAAACGCTCACGGTATTTCCTGGAGAGATGCGGCAGGTATTATCCAACCTGATCGCCAATGCGATTGAGGCTTCCGCACTAGACGGCCAGATAATGATCAGGATTCGCCACGCCCACAAATGGTCAGATCCCGGGGTGCGTGGTTTGCGCCTTTCCGTGGCTGACAATGGCTCGGGTATCTCCCCTGAAGTTCGAAAGCGCCTGGGCGAGGCATTTTTTACTACCAAAGGCCACGCGGGCACCGGGTTGGGGCTATGGGTGACGCGATCGATTCTGAGCCGGTACGGGGGAAGTCTCCAGGTGCGCTCCTCGATTTCCGAAGAGCGCCACGGCACAGTATTCAGTGTGTTCCTGCCCACCAACATGCGGCCGCTGGCGGTGGTATCTGGCGGTACTTCAGGGTCGGCGGTGAGCAGCGGGAATCCCGCTTCCGGTCCACGCCTCCGAAGTACGGATATAAACCTGATCGACGAGGGCCGGCTGCGAGCAAGCGGCGACTGAGTTCTATTTCACGCACGCAGCCGGACAGTGTGTCACTCTTCTTCCTCCTCCTGCTGTGGCCGTTTGGCATTCGCCAGAATCTTCTCGGCGATGGGCTGAGGCACGATGTCGTAGTGATCCATTTCCATGTGAAAGCTGCCGCGACCCTGTGTAATAGCGGTGAGGCTTAGACCGTAACTGAGCATTTCCGCCATGGGAACCTCTGCGCGGACTACTGTGGTTGATCCGCGGCTTTCCATGCCCTGCACGCGTCCACGACGCTGGTTGAGGTCGCCCATGAGCGCACCGGCGAACTCATCCGGCGCTTCAATCTCGACGTGCATGACAGGTTCAAGAAGCGTAGGCTTGGCCTGCTCCATGCATTTTCTGAATGCAAGACGTCCAGCCATTTTGAAAGATAATTCGTTGGAGTCGACATCGTGATAGCTACCGTCGTAGAGCGTCACGCGGAAGTCGACGACGGGATAGCCTGCAAGGTACCCGCGCACTGCCGACTCCTGAATGCCCTTTTCCACGGCGGGAATGAAATTGCGCGGGATGGCTCCGCCGAAGATATCGTTGACGAACTCGAAGCCGGCGCCGCGCTCGAGAGGTTCAATACGAATCTTGCAGTCGCCGAACTGACCGTGGCCTCCCGTCTGCTTTTTGTGACGACCGTGAGCGTCGGCACGTCCCCGGATGGTTTCGCGATAAGGAACTTTGGGCGACTTGAGTGTGACCTCGGTATGGTAGCGCCGCCGCAGCTTGGAGACGATAGCTTCGATGTGCGGCTGCCCTGCGCCGGCGATAAGAAACTCATTGGTTTGCGGATCGCGAAAGAAGCGCAGGAGAAGATCTTCCTCCATGAGCTTATGAACGGCGGGTGCGAGCTTGTCTTCGTCGGCGCGAGTCTTTGGCTCGATGGCGTAGGTCATCGCGGCTTCAGGCAGAGCGACCGGCTCGAAGAAGATTTCGTGACCCTTGTCTCCTAGCGTGTCGCCAGTGAGCGTCTCTTTGAGTTTGGCGACGGCGCCAAGATCGCCCGCGTGCAGTTCTATGACCGGCACGGCGGTGTGCCCCTGCATGATGGAGAGGTGGGCAAGTTTTTCCGTGCCGCGACGGCCGTAATTTGCAACCGTGGCATCATTTTTCACGACTCCTGAGAAAACCTTGAAAAAGGTGATGCGTCCGGCGAAAGGGTCGGTCATGGTTTTGTAGACGTAGAGAGAGACAGGCTCCTTGTCGTCGACTTTGCGCATAACGATTTCCTCTGAGCCGTCGCCTGCGGTCACAGGTCCATTGGCGGAGACGGCCTGCAAAACAGCGCGCGCGGCGACCGGTGCGCGTTCGATGGGCGCAGGCGCGTAAACCTTGAGGAAATCGAGCAGGTGGTCGGTGGCGATGTTGGCCAGGCCGCTGGTGAAGAGAACCGGAAAAATGCGATCTTCGCGGATGGCTTCGTGGAGTGCAGTGATCAGGTGCTGCTCGGCGATAGTGCCCTCGGCGAAAAATTCTTCCATCAGCTCGTCTTTGCCTTCAGCTACCAGTTCGACCAGCGTCTCATGAGCCGCTTTGGCTGCGGCTTGCATATCGCCGGGGATTTCTCCGATCTTGCCCTGACCATCACCGCCGGGCGTGTAGTAGAAGGCTTCCATGGTGACCAGGTCGATGACACCCTCGAAGCCTTTCCCATTGGCAATGGGTAACTGAACGGGTATCAAATTGCGTCCGAAGCGTGCACGGAGCGCTTCGAGCGTAGGCTCGACGGAGGCCGCGGCGCGGGGATGATCCATCTGATTGAGCACGATGACGCGCGGCAGGTTGAATTCGTCGGCATACTTCCAGACTCGGTCAGTCATGGCCTCGACGCCATTGGGCACATTGACGACTACCAGGGCTGCCTCTACGGGAAGCATGGCCGACTTGGCCTCATGCACGAACATATGAAAGCCGGGCGTATCTACGAAATTCACTTTGACGCCACTCCATTCGGCAAAGGCGACCGCATTCTGCATGGTTGTGCGGCGGGAAACCTCTTCTTCGTCATAAGCCGTGACTGCCGAGCCATCCTCGACGCGGCCCAGTTTGGGAGTCATTCGGGCGGCATGCAGCAATGCGGAAACTAACGTGGTTTTGCCGCTGTGCGCATGCCCGGCTACAGCTACGTTGCGAATCTCACTTCCCTGATAGGACTTCATTCGAGTGCTCCTGAAAATGAATTCGCCCCGGAAGGAGCCGGGGCGGCGGATGAGGACAATGGATCGAGGGGAATACGTTGAGCGGGTTTGGCGCAGGAAGGTAGTGAAGGCGTCTCGCGGGGCGTCTCAGTTGCGGAGCAGCGAAATCTTCCGTCCTCATGCTTCATGCGAGGCGCAAGCCGGAGGCCGGGCTTTTCACGACGTCGACCACCCGGCGTCTCTAAGAGCTATGGATGCTAGCACGAGGTTCGGATGAGCATCAAATGGATTGACAATACCTTTCAAATCCCGCTTCTCAGCGATAGTGTAGATATACGAAATGCCATCGACTGCCGCCTCACGCCGCGTTTCTATCCTCGACTCTCACACCGCCGGAGAGCCTACCCGGCTCGTCATCGACGGCGGGCCCGACCTTGGCGCTGGCCCGCTGG
>DATAQX010000073.1:0-5764 GCA_036264455.1 Silvibacterium sp.
GCAGAACATGCAGACCGGCAATATCATGACTCAGGACTTATTTGCGTTGACAGGTTACCTGGAATACCAGAACTCCCAGTACATTAAGCTTTATGGCGCCGCCATCGACTACGGAGGCGCCTGCAGCGCTACTAACAGCGCGATCTTCGGCGGCAACTTCTGTCCCAGGCCGACGATGCTGGGTTTCCAGCTAGCCAGCAACGTAGTTATCGGAAAGATGATCGGCTGCTCGATTTCCGGCCGCACCGGAGCAGCTCCATACGATTTGCCACCCAATAACAACGGTGTAAATGCGCAGAAGAATGTGCCGACGATCTATGCCTACTGCTTTCAGTCCGCTACGGACCCGAATCACTATGCGGTCGCTATTGTGAACGAGAGCCTGACAACTTCCTATCCGATCACCTGGGCAGGAAGCGGTGCACCGACAACCGGAGTGAAGCGTATGCGGCTGGCCCCCGCCAACCCATACGATACAAATGAGGCGCCCGGTAACTGGGCTACCAACACGGCCGTTGCTAAAGTGAGTATCGCAACCGCAACCGGACTTAACATCTCTTCTGGAGATACAGTGCCTCCGGATAGCGTTTCAGTCTATCTGTATTCCGCCGGCAATGCTCCACGGTGAGCGGGTTTGCGCAGGATGCGCTTCCATTGGTTTCAAGTCCCTTCACTGCTTCTTTCAGTGTGTAGCCGGGCTATTGAGAGGCAACCCGTTTTCGTCGGGCAGAGCCCTTACATCCGGAACCGAAAGGCGGTCACGCCAGGCGACAATGACGAGAGGGTTGCCTGGTTGGACGGGTATGTCATGGATCAAGGGCGGCGGAAACAGTTGCTGATTTTCCGATTGTTGAAGAAACGCAGCCCAAGTGGCGGCATAGAGCCGGCCAGCCATCTGATAGCGCCTCACCTCGCACGCGATATCCCGGCCAAAAGTGGCTACCGCGCACCCCACCGGGTAATCGAGATGCACTTGCAAAGTTGTAGGAAGCCGCAATATCTGGGTGTTGACCGGACAGGCTGAAACATCACGCAGCACATCGGTGGAGGGGGAATCCATAATTGACGGCAGGATTTCTACATTCTCCTTCTCAAATCCAGCGAGTTCGAGCATGGCCCGCGCAGACCACAGCCCAGCCTGATCGTTGGCGAGGATTACTCGTGCTCCCGGATACTTTACTGCTGCCGACCGTATGCGATTAAACGCCTCACGGTCTACCTCATTGCGGCGCAATAAGATCGAGCGGCGCATTAAAATCGTCGCGTTATAACTCACGGCATTGAATGCAAAGAGGCAGATCGCCGCCGCGCCTCCCGCAATAATGGCCGCTCGATTACCCAAAGCGAGGCCTGCAGACAATGCACATACCAGCGTAATAATTCCCCAGGCGACCTCCATGTGCATAAAGCGGGGCTCTGCTGACGGGATGCCGATACTTCGCCCGACAGCATATAGGATCAGAGCCGCTAGTGGAAACACCTGTCCCGGAAACCGCCTCATGATTGCGACGCTTGCGACTCCGGTAAGTACAAAAATGACGATACCAGTGTAAGGGCTGAGTTGCGCCATGTTATCTGCGCCAAGCGGGGTAAACGCCCCCATCGCGCTGACCAGTGCGCGGACGGCTCGAGCCGCGAGTTTGATGACTCTTACCAGCAGGGGACTGTGAATGCCGAGCGCTGTCAGACGTGGAGATTGACTTAGTTGGCCAACAAAACCAGACGTAACATAACTATGGCCATACATCGGATTCATCAACCGAAAACAGGCAAGCATCATCAGCGACGGCACGACGACTAGCATAGCCGCCATAGCGATTCGACCCGTTTTCCACCTGCCTTCTGTTTTGAAACTGAGCCACGCAACGCCTACGACGAAGACGGGCAGACTTGTCAACCCCTGCTCATGCGAGCCTGCGGCCAGAGCGATGAGAACTCCCACAAGCGCCAATCGTCCGTACGAGCGCACGGCATCTTTCCCGAGAAGCATATAAGACGCCGCCAATAAAAAGCATGCGGCGAGCCCGTTGTTCCTGAACGAAGCATGAATCAGACCACGGTACCAGCAGGGAGACAGCGCGTAGAGTAGAATTCCGGCCGATGCAATCCAGCGCGTGGCCCCCAGACGTCGGGCGATTCCATAGATAAACCATGCGGACACGATCCAGCACAGGACATTCGTGGCTAATAAAAGCGGGCCTTCCGCAGATCTGTAAAAGAGGCTTTCAAGATAGAACGTCGCATTCGCCACTGGCCGATCGAAGCCAAAATTCCTTGTGACGCACTGCGGATCGTTGGCGAAGTATTCTGCGAAACCTCTGGTGATCCAGGTAGCGGGCGCTGGTGAGTTTTGAACCGCGCTGTAGCGGATCAGGGAGAAATCATCTTCAAAGGGAAAATAATGGAGACAATAAGTCCCTAATGACAAGGCGAAAATCGCCAGCGCTGCCAGGATACTGAGAGCTGGCGGAGCAAATCCTGACAATCGAGAGGATACATTCTGGTTGTTCAAGGCAAGTTAGCATTCACTTCCTGCAGGATAAGTTAAAAATTTAGCTGTATCGGACAATTCCATGCCCTACTATGCGGAGGTTGGATTTTAGATGGCGGTGTCGGGAGCTGCCTCAAGCAATAACTCGTCGAAATGAGAAGCGAGCACTTACTGGTTGTGGCAACATGACCCCTACGGACTCCGTTTGACGCAACGATTGGCTCCAGCCAACCATCAGGAAGAATAGCTCATACATGGGTGACCCGAGCCAGACGGTTGTCAGTGCTAGCAGGAATCCCGCCATTCCTCCGACGATGCAGAGGGCAAAGAATACGTCGGATTGCTCTGTCGATCTGCGCGCGGCCAGAGACCCCGCGATCACTGCTTCCCCGCCCAACAAAATAAACATCCATAGACCGAGGTTACCCTGGATAAGCTGAATATTCAGGTATGCATTGTCGATTGAGAACATACCAGGAACCACTGGCCGCTGGATAACGCCATATCCGAAAAGGCCGCCTTTCTCGACATAGGGCTTGTATTGGTCGAGCAGCATCCGCCGGTAGATCGCATTCCCCTGGTCCTGGCTTTTTGCCGTCTCAATAGTGCCGCTGGTGTACTGCTGAGCCTCAAAATAGCCGAACGTGCCCCCCACAGTGATCAGCACAATAGTAATTACAGCAGTGCGGGCCATATTCTTTGCCTTGCCGATGCGAGCAACCATCAGGGATAAAATCGCGCCGACCATCGGTCCGCGGGAAAGGGACATGATCAGGCCGCCTGCGGAGCCGATTGACAGGATCGTCGATCGCCGCAATCCTAGGTATTTCGGTTCATTGCCTCTTGATTTGTCTACAACCCCCAGCCACATGCTGAAAAGCCACGCGAGTGCAAAAACGCTGCCAGCCTGGATACTTCCTGTGAAGGGTCCGGCGATCCGCATGAAGCCGTTGCGAATCTGCCCCCCGACGTATCCGAAACCCAGGAGCAAACCTTCCACCCGCACAAATAAATCGTTCCCCATCCTGAATTCCCAGACGGATATGATCGCAACGAAGAAGCAGATATACGCGTACCGCCGCGCAAAACGCTCGCGCACTCCATCCTGCTCAAGCAGCAGCTTGCCCAGAATATAGGGCATGATGCCGGTCTCCAGGCCGCCTATAGAAATCAGCCCGGCATTGGCGGCGCCTGAGTGCGATAGCTCCGTATAATATAGCCCCGCGAAAAAGAGTGCCATCCACAGATCCGTTCGCTGGAACTTCCATTCTCGCCAGTGGCGAGCGAGAAGAGTCACCACAATAGGGATCAGCGCGGCGATGGAAAGGATCATCCCGGGAAGATGGGGAATCCTGAACCCATAAATACTGGGAATGAGAAGGAATGCGGGGAGATAAACGTTGACTGCAGCGTCGGCGATCGAGCGCTTCTTGATCTGATATATAGAGAGAAACAAGAGAAGAATTGCTGCTACATACGTCACCGGCGTTCATGCCCCCGCTCGTGTTCTACTTTAGTTTCGTGGACTGACGGGCGCGCCATTATCCTCGAACACGCGCCTTAGCTCTCAGACATTGCGCGATACGGCCTGCTGCCGAACATTCCTGCAAAAACTCTGGAACGGTTCACAAAGTTGCCTGCCGGATCGCGGACTTATAGACCGACCTACCTACAGATAGGCTCTCGCAATCGTCAGCTTTTTGCTATGCAACATTAGTAGTATATTCCGGCATGTCAGTCATTTGAACCGGTGCGCAGACGGCTGTGGGGACCTCTTTTTTATGCCAGAGAGTGCCGGTGTCTGAGCACTCATCCCGCCAATGACCAGCACCAGGGGCAGGATCATGCTGCTGTTGAGTAAGTTGTCGATTGCCGCCATAAGGAGGACAGCGGCAAATGCCAGACGCAGATCGATATCGGGCAGCTCGGGTCCCGCCCGATAGTCGCGGGCCTGGGATGACCATGCAGTGCGAACAACGGGCGCCAGCTGCGTGGCTTCCAGCGCGACGAGACCAACGGCTCCGTACATACCATATGCGAGCAACCACAATCCCCACGGTCGACCATCGCCTTCTCGCCACCAGTTCCATTGTCCTGAGCCAAGGAAAGGTTCGGCCAGAGCGGCTTCTACGTGACGTTCGTCTTGCTCCAGACGCCAGCCGAAGGACCGGCGGCCGATCTTCGCCAGGAAAGCGGCGATTGCGTGCGCGGACTCGCTGCGATTGACCAATGATCGCAGAGAGATGACATTCGCGAGGCGGAGGCCGGCGAAGCAGAGAACGCCCAACAGCAGCGCGATCACCAACCCGCGCCTGAAGCCCGGGCGATTGAGCAGGATAAACGGCAACAGGAAGAGCATGAGGAGAATGCTGCCCCCGGATTGACAGAGGAGCGTGACCACGAAGAGGGTGATCGCCACCCCGGCAATCGGCAGCCCGAGCAGGCGGCGTACCGCGCTATGCCTCCAGAGTGCGACGGCAAGAAGCGTTGCGGCCGCCATCCAGATGCCGAGCTGATTGCCGTCCTCGAGAAAACCGATGGGCCGGAAGCCGAAATAACGCTCCGCGCCCAGCCAGCGAAACGGCTGATAGCCGTAGACGTGCACATACAACTGCGGACCGGTGATGAGTTCGATCAGGCAAATCGGCACATAGAGCAGTCCGGCTATCACAAATGCCTTCGCTGCCAGCAGCAGAGAAGCACCATCGGAGAAATAAAGACGGCCGAGCAGATACGGGACACCCCAGGCAAGAAGCTGATAGAGCGTGCCGCGCAACCCCTCCTGCAGAATCCCGGCCGCCGTCATCTGGTTTGCGATTCCCGAAAACAGAGGAACGGCGCACCAGAGCAACATCGGCAAATCCCACCATATGAAGCGGAAACGGTGAAGGGAACGCCGATCGAAGAGCAGGACCCCGGCTAACCCAGTCAGCCCCATGATAGTCGCCTTCGTGATGAAGTATTCAGCTGGAAGGCCTACGCCCATAATCCAGTATGGAAAAGGGACATCCGACTGGACGAAGTTTGCGGTTGGCAGTACCGCCCAGCCCGTGATGAAGTTGAACAGTATCGCGATCCGGACCGGGTAGCGGTAGAAGCAATAGAGAGCGATCGGAACCCAGGCAAACAGAGCGACCAATGGATCAACGTGGAAAGCAACATGCATAGAGTCGTCCTCCAGGCAAGAGGGGCAATTCAATTCGTGCTGCGGGGGCGTTCGACCAAGAACCAGGGCAGAAAGGGGACGTGGTGCTTCTAATTTGTTCGAGGGGG
>DATAQX010000149.1:0-2555 GCA_036264455.1 Silvibacterium sp.
ATTGCCGTGGGAGTACGGACCTATATGCGCGTTCAACAAAAAGGCCTCACCATCTTTGATCAATCCGTAAGCGTCCTTCAGGTTGGCCTGGCCTTCGCGGATGGACTTGACCTCGGTGCCGCGCAGGGCGACGCCGGCCTCGTATTTCTCCAGCAAGAAGTAATTGTGGCTGGCGGCGCGGTTGACCGCGGCGTCCCGCGCCCCGGCGGCTACCGGATCGCGTTCCTTGGGCTTTGGCGGGGCTGCCTTTTGCGAGGCTGGCTGCAGGGTATGGGTGGTCTGCCGGGACATAGGCGTACCCCTCATCCTAAAGCATTTCTCCCGTCGCAGGGTTTGGGCCATGCCGCCGGGGCGATGCGGCGTCTCTTGACGGAAAGGACGCGCGAGCAGAGATTGCAAAGCTTCCCAATATGGAAAAAATGCCGTTGCACCGCAATTCCTCAGGCAGATCGCGTTCACTGCACTCCCGCGGCGCTTTGCTATAATCCCGCATCAGCGAGCCAGCTCTCGTGAAAGTGAGTCGCAAGCACGTGAGAGCGTCTCTGCGCAGCGCAGCCAGCAGCATGGCTCAAGTTCTTGGGCGGGGAAATTGTGCGCACCGTCGCTTCTTTTATCTGTGGAGTTTCATGAATCGACGCACCATACTTTGGACCCTCTCCATTCTTCTTCTGCTTACCCTGCCGGCCATCGCGCCCATCGTGCAAGCGAAAGGCAAGTCGGCCAAAGCGCTCTACAAGGCTGGCCAGGCGGCAGAGGACAGAGATGACTATCTAACCGCTTACCAGGACTACGCGGCGGCTTTCCAGAAGGAGCCCGGTAACCTCTATTACAAGACCTCCTATCAGCGGCTGAAGTTCACCGCCGCGGCGGTGCATACGCACCAGGGCGAGAAGCTTCGCGACCAGGGCGACATGAGCGGCGCGATGACGGAGTTCATGCGCGCCCTCGAGATCGATCCGTCGAACGAACTGGCCCAGCAGGACATTCGCCTGACCAAAGAGAAGATCTCCGGCGGGCCATCGAATCAGCCTGCCGAGACACCGGAGAACGAAGCTCCCATGGCGGAGATTGCATCGCCGGCGGAGCTGAAGCCAACATCGGACGAGCCCATCACCATCCACGCCTTCGAAGATTCGAAGGTGGTTTACCAGACGGTGGGCAAGATCGCGGGCATCAACGTGCTCTTCGATCCCGACTACACCGCCAAGCGGGTGCAGGTCGATCTGCAGAACGTCTCGCTCATGGATGCGCTGCACATTCTGGGAGTACTCACGAACACCTTTTGGCGGCCGGTCACCGCGAACACCATCTTCGTTGCGCAGAACACCCGCGCGAAACGAACTGAGCTGGATGCGCAGGCGGTACAAACCTTTTACCTGTCGAACACCTCACAGACCAACGACCTGAACGATATTCAGACCGCGTTGCGCAACGTGCTGACCAACGCCAAGCTCTACGCAGTGCCCAGCCAGAACGCGATCGTCATGCGCGCAACCCCGGACGAGCTGCTGCTGGCGCGCAAACTGATCGACGATCTGGACAAGTCGCGGCCCGAAGTGGTGGTCGATGTAGCGGTGCTTGAAGTCAACCGGAACCACGAGCGCAACCTCGGTATCATCCTGCCCCAGCAGATTAGCGCCACCCTGGTGGGTTCCACTGCGACCACATCGACGACCGGGACAACCACTACCACCGGCACCACCACCACGACAGGAACGACTACCGGCACTACGAGCACGACCAGCAGCAACAATGGGCTGACGCTCAACAACCTGGGCAATCTGAATAGCAACAACGTCGCCGTGACCATCAGCTCGGCGACCGTCAATCTGCTCTTGACCGACACCGACACGCGCGTGCTGCAGAATCCGCGCATCCGCGCCACCGATGGGCAGAAGGCGGACCTGAAGGTCGGCTCGAAGATCCCCATTGCCACCGGTTCCTACCAGACGGGCGCGGCAACGGCCGTTGTCAGTTCGCTGGTGAACACGCAGTTCCAGTATCAGGATGTCGGCGTGGAGATTGAGATCACGCCGACCATCCACTATGACCACGACGTGAGTCTGAAGCTGAAGATGTCCATCTCGGAGCAGAGCGGCACTGTAAACCTGAGTGGCATCAACGAGCCCATCTTCAGCCAGCGCACGGTGGATCAGACGATCCGGATGAAAGAGGGCGAGGCCAGCATCCTGGGCGGTTTGCTGAATACCAGCCTGTCGAACAGCTTCTCCGGAATCCCCGGCCTGTCGCAGATTCCGCTGCTGAAGTATCTCTTCAGCAACAACGACAAGATCACCATGCAGGACGAGATCGTCTTCGTGTTGATCCCGCACGTGGTGCGCGGTGAGGAGCTGAACCCGATGAACCTGAGGGAGATCGACACCGGCACCGGCACCAGCGTCTCGCTGCGCCGCATCGGTTCGATTCGCGTCCCGGCCTCGGCTGTGGAACCGGCGGCGCAGCCTGCGAATCATCAGCAAGCCGCCCCGGCGGGCGCGCAGCCGCAGGGCATACAGCAGGCCGCTCAGCAGGCGCTGGAGCAGGCAAGCGCGGCA
>DATAQX010000249.1:0-7068 GCA_036264455.1 Silvibacterium sp.
CGATGAGCTTGGAAACCGCATCGCGCGCGATCACCGTATCGGCATCGATGCCGACGTAGTAGTCCTCCGTGAGCAGGCCAATCGCATAGTTAAGTGCTTCCGCTTTGCCTGCATTCGGTTTGCTCAGCACTTGCAGGCGACCCGCCGCAATCTCATCCCGATACGCCTCACGGGCAATGTCGTAGGTGCGGTCGCTTGAACCATCATCGATGACAATCGCGCGCAGGTTCTCGTAATCCGAGTTGAGCACGGAGCGGATCGTCCGCACGATCACCTTCTCCTCGTTGTACGCGGGGATGAGGACCGCGACGCCCGGGGCGAAACCGCCCTCCACCACTGGCACGCGGCGGCGGCGCAGGCGATCGATGATGGCAAAGAGGCCGATGAGTACAAGCCGCGCGCTCATCAGAACGTCGCCGATAAAAAAGACCATCACGATAAAGCGTCCGACGAAAGCAAACATGGTGAACGCAACGGAATCGATGCGTGCCTGCCAGCGCTGATTCGGAGTAAGCGGCGGCATCACCTCGGCCGCGGTCTTTCCCATCAGTTCAGAGACGGGCACGATTTGAAGCCCGCGCGCTCGCAGCGTGTCGATGAGCAGCGGCAACGCAGCCACGGTAGCGGAGCGGTCTCCGCCGCCATCGTGCAGCAGAATGATGGAGCCGCGGAACTGCGGCTTCGTCTTCATGATGCGCAGCTGCTCCATTACGTTCCAGGTGATCTCCTGGGGCGTCTTGCGCGGATGCTCATTCCAGTCGTCGGTATCGATCTTGTCCCCGATGTTGGTGTAGCCCATTTGCTGGATGTGGTAGGCGGGCGCGGCCTGGTCGTTGGTGTCAGGTTCCTGGTCGATGGAATATGGGGGACGGAAGTAGAGCGGCTTGAGGCCAAGCTTGCTGGCGAAGAGGCGCTCGGTCAGGTTCAGCTCGAGCTCCACCTGGCGTAGAGGGATTTCGCTGATATCCGGATGCGTGTAGGTATGATTGCCAATCTCGTGCCATTCCCGCACATAGCGGCGCAGCAGGCCGACGTTGTCCTGCGCCTGCTCCCCGATCACCATGAAGGTTCCCTTCACATGCTTAGCCTTCAAGATGTCGAGAATCTTCGGTGTCCACTTGGGGTCGGGACCATCGTCGAAGCTGAGCGCAACCTTATCCGGATGGTAGCCGTAGTATTCGATGGTGTAGGGCTGCGGATAGCTCTGCATGTGCTCGTCGGTCGCCGTCTGATTCTCTGCATCCATATCGATCGTGCGCGATCCGGGATGCGGCACGCGGGTGATGCGGAGGATATCGCCATCGCCTGACGTATTGACGTCGTTGCCGGGCTGAATCTTTTTGAGCGTGGTCTGAATGTTAGGCGTGCTCGGTTTGTCCCATATGCTCCAGAGTGAAGTATCTTCCTTGCCCAATTGCCAGAGCGCGAAGGTCTGTATGCCCATCAGACGCGCGGCACGCATTTCGTTCATCGCGGTGACCGCGTCGAGCAGCCATACCTGGTGACGCACGTGCTCATCCTCGTCGTCGTAGGCAAAGTGTGGGTTCAGCTCATCGCCCGCAAAGGAGAGGTCCGCCTCGGAATCGTTCGCCTCTTGCCAGGCCTCCTGCACACTGATCGAATCCACATTGATGACCTTCTGCGAGGCATGGCCGTTCGCATCCGGCAACGGAACAGTCCAATCGTAGCCATAATTGCCAAGGGCGCAGATCAGCTTCTGTTTCGGCACAATCTTCAGCACGCGCTGCAGGTTGTTCTCAAACCAGTCCTGGGCCGCGACAGGCCCAGGTTCAGAGGTATTTTCGTGCTGGTCATAGTTCATCAGCACGATGCCATCGGTATGCGCCGCCTCAAAGGCAAGCATTTTCTTGTCGGTGCTGGTGGGTACATTGATATAGAGCCGCAAATTCTTTTTGGAGAAATCGGCGTAAAGGTCTGCCATCAATGCGCGGTATCCCGCCGCGGCGTTGTCGGGCACCTCTTCAAAATCAAGCGAGATGCCGTGGTAGCTCGGATTGGCGGCCAGAAACGCGTCCAATTGCACTCGCAGGCTGTGCCGTGCGCCGGGATCTTTCAGCATGGGGCCGATCACCGGGTCCCAGTCATTTGTAAGGATGTTGTAGTTATTGATCAGCGGAAAGATTTCAGTGTTTTCATGGGCATTGGCGATCGCCTGATGCACATCATTGTTTGGATCGACACCGTGCACTGTCCCGTTGGGATCGACGATTCGATAGGTATGCGCCGGCGCGAGCGGCATGGCTCCGAGAAGGGAGCCGGCGGCATCGTTCACGTGAAGCCAAACCGGAAAGAGCATGTCGATTTGGTGAATATGCTGCTTCAAGGAAGACAAACTGGGTGCGTCGTCGGTGTAGAAGGCCGCGCGCAGACCCTCATCGGTGTTCAGGGGAACTTCGGAGGCCAGGCGATTTGTCGTCCGGCGGCGGGCGGCACGCAGCGCAGCGCGGCGCGCCTCCGCGGTCTGGCGGCCCTTCACCGCCTTGTAGTTACGCTTCTGCTGCGGCAGCAGCAGGTCGGGTAACTGCTCCCGATGGATGACACCCAGAAAGAACGCCACCAGCAGCAGAGTGGATGCAACCGCAGTCAGATCCAGGATGCGACGCAGCCGCTTCCAACGCTTACGCTCGGGATCGTAGAAAATTTGCCGGTTCATGCGGTTACATTCAGAGGGTCCAAAACAGAGTACAGCGCGGCGCGCAAGGGGCCAAACGTCGCGCGGTCTGTCCGTCCGCGTCCCCCTCTGTATGATGCCAACCAATGCGACGCTCCTACCGCACCGTTGCCATCGTGCTGCTTGCCCTGGCCCTTGGGACATGGTTACGTCTCTGGTTCCTGTGGCATTTCCCGCAGGTCAACGGCGACGGACTCACCTATGGAGATATCGCCAAGAACTGGCTGACGCACGGCATCTACGGCCGCACAGAGTTCACGCCGGCGGGTGTCACGGTGAACCCGACACTGATCCGCCTGCCCGGCTATCCGCTCTTTCTGGCGGCGTGCTTTCGCATATTTGGCGTGGATCATTACGGCGCCGTGCTGTACCTCCAGGTGGTGATCGATCTGGTCTCGGCGCTGGTGGTCGCATGGACGGCGCGCGCCATTGCCGGACGACGCGCGGGAATGTGGGCGCTCTATCTCGCGGCCTTGTGTCCCTTCACCGCAAACTATGTGGCGGCGCCGTTGACCGAGACGCTTTCGATCTTCTGTGTCGCCGTTGCATGCGCCGCCGTTGTGTGGCTGCAGATGCGCCCCGGCTGGGGCCCCTGCTTGGTGTTGGCCGGGAGCTGGAGTTATGCCACTCTGCTGCGTCCGGATGGCGCGCTGCTGGCGGTTGCGAGCTTTCTGGCGATCGTCCTGTTTGCAAATCGCAGTTTGCTGGAACGGCCGCCGCTGGGACGAGCGCGTGCATGGCGATACGTTCTCACTGCCGGGCTGTTGTCCGTGGTGCCGTTCGCCTTCTGGACCGCGCGCAATCTTCGAACCTTTCACGTCTTTGAGCCGCTGGCTCCGCGCTATGCCACCGATCCCGGCGAATTCACTGCGCCGGGATTCCAGCACTGGATGAAGACCTGGATCGTCGACTTTGCCTCCACCGCAGACATTTATTGGAATGCAGAAACGGACCCGATAGAGGTAAACCTGCTTCCCTCCCGCGCCTTCGATTCACCGGAGCAGCGGGAGCAGACCGCCGACATCTTCGCCGCATACAACGAGAAGACGACCATCACGCCGACTATCGATGCGCGTTTCCGCGCGCTGGCTGGCGAGCGTGAGCGCACACATCCGTTGCGCAGCTATGTAGAACTACCGCTGTTACGCGTCTTGGATATGTGGCTGCGGCCGCGCACGGAGATGCTGAACATCGAGCTGCGCTGGTGGCAGTACGCCCGGCACCACGTGGAGACCGAATTTGCTGCTGCGTACGCTTTGCTGAACCTTGCTTACATCGTCCTGGCTGTGGCCGGCGCGTGGCGATTGCGGCGCAGGTGCGCTGTTCTGGTGGCTGCGATCGTCATCTATTGCTTACTGCGCAGCTTGCTCCTGGCAACCATTGAAGCGCCGGAAGCCAGATACACGATCGAAGTTTTTCCAATGCTGTGTATCCTGGCTGGCGCGGCATGCGCTTCGCGGACGGCAACTGGAGAGCAGGCGCCAGCTACTTCCGGATGATGGTGTAACCTTTGTCCTTGGGCTTGAACATGTCCGCGGAGATCTTCGTGTTGTACTTGATGTCGGTGTAAGTGGCCGTGCGGTTGTCGCCGGATGGCTCATAGAAGACCTGCTTTAATCCGAGTGACCGCGTTGGATCGATCCATACCGTGACGTGGGTGAACATGTTGGCGACGCTCTGCTGCTTCGGTTTCAAATCCAGCTTTGCAGTCTGCGTTCCTTCAATCGACTCCATGCCCTGGCAGCTTACGGTCCAATTGCTCTGGAGATCCTTGCCGCTGCCGCCAAAGCCCAGCGTCAGAAAACTCTCGTACTGACCACGATTGGAGCCGGCGCTGAAGATCGTTTCCTGCTTGATTTCGGGCTGAATCAGCGTGAGAGTACTGCCATCGTAGAAAACCGCCTTCTTGGCGGGCTGTTCGATGTAAGCGGCCATCGACGTGGAAGCGCCGTGCCGCTCGAAGTAGATGGTGCCGCTCTGGATGTCGTGCTCGTTCACCACGGATTGGAGCACGTCCCACTTGAAGTCAGCCTGCGTGCTCTGAAATTTGACCGCGGCCGCGTCCATCTGGGTTAACACCTTCGCCGCATCGCAGCTTTGCGCCTGAGCCATGGGCAGAGCACACACTGTCACCGCAGCGGATATCAATATAATTCGCTTCATCACGTTCTCTCTTTGTCCTTAACGGCGCGCCCAGACCTTGTAGCTCTCCACCCGGCCGCTGGAATCCTTCTGCTCCTGCCAGCGGTCGATCGAAACTGCGCCCGCTACTGGTGCGATGCTGGATTCGAGCTCTCCGCGCAGCTTGTTCTTATCGGAGGTTTCGGGCACCTGGTCGGCGCCGACCTCGAAGGTGAACCGGCCATTCTGGCCTGCATGCACCAGCACGCCATGGCCGCGGGAGCTGGGCTCCTCCGGACGAGCGTGGAAGTTGATAAAGCGCGGCGAGACAAACAGGAACAGAAGGATCAGCGTCACCATCACGTCGTAGTGGAAACTGCCCCGCTGATAGGTCCAGAACAGATAGCTCTTCAGTGTCTTCATCGCGTGTTGCCACTCCGCTTCTCGATCAATGTGTCTCCACCCATGTAGGGCACCAGCGCCTCCGGTACCCGTATCGATCCATCGGCCTGCTGGTAGTTCTCCAGGATCGCCAGCCAGGTGCGGCCGACCGCCAGGCCGCTGCCATTCAGTGTATGGACAAACTCGGCCTTGTTCCTGCCCTGCGGGCGAAAGCGAATATTCGCGCGCCGCGCCTGAAAGCTCTCGAAGTTGCTGCAGGAGGATATCTCACGATAAAGACCCTGGCCCGGAAGCCAGACTTCAATGTCGTACGTCTTGGATGCAGAAAAACCCGTATCCCCGGCGCAAAGCAGCACGCGGCGATAGGGCAGCTTGAGCCGTTCGAGAATCGACTCCGCATCGCGGGTCAGCTTCTCATGCTCGACCTCGGAGTCCTCCGGCCGCGTGAACTTCACCAACTCTACTTTCTGGAACTGGTGCTGGCGGATGATGCCGCGCACATCCTTGCCATAGGAGCCGGCCTCGGAGCGGAAGCATGGCGTGTAGGCAGTGAGCGAGATAGTGAGCGCCGCGTCTTCAAGCACCTCATCGCGGTACAGGTTGGTCACTGGAACTTCCGCCGTAGGGATGAGCCAGTGGTCGTTGTCGCGATACTCCCCAGCTTTGAATGTCTCGCCGTCTTCGCAGCGAAAAAGATCGTCCGCGAATTTTGGCAATTGTCCGGTGCCGAAGAGCGACCGGCTGTTCACCATCACCGGCGGCAGCACCTCGCGATAGCCGTGTTCGCGGGTGTGAATGTCCAGCATGAAGTTCGCCAGGGCACGCTCAAGCCGAGCGCCCTGGTCCCAATAGACGGCGAAACGTGCACCGGAGAGCTTCGCGGCACGCTCCAGATCGAGAATGCCGAGCGCTTCCCCCAGCTCCCAGTGCGGGCGGGGCGCGAAATCGAAGTGCGGCTTTGCGCCCCACAGTTTCTGCTCGATATTGTCGTGCTCAGAGGTGCCTGGAGGGACGGAGTCGTGCGGCAGGTTGGGGATGCTGGCGAGGATGGCACGAAGCTGTTCATCCATCGCAGAGGCAGAGGCATCGAGCCCTTCGAGCGTTTCCTTGAGCTGGCGCGTCTCTTCCATCAGGGCGGTCGCATCTTCCTTGGCGCGTTTCCTGCGGCCCACCTCTTCGCTGAGAGTGTTGCGGCGCGCCTTGAGCGTCTCCGCTTCCGTGATGCGCTCGCGACGCTCGGCATCGAGTGTGGCGAAGTTGCCCAGCAAGGCTGCGGGGGCCTGCCCGCGGGCGCGCAACTTCTCTTCCACCAGCGCGAGGTTGGCCCTGACGAATTGCAGATCGTGCATACCCTCCCATGCTACCGGATGACCGGGTATGAGTCGCCGGTTTGGTCCTTTTCGCCATGCGGGTGCATCCTTGTTGATGAGGAGTTTTTCATGCAGAAGCGACAGATCGGCAGATCTTCTTTACAGGTCCCAGTGTTGTGCCTGGGCGGCAATGTCTTCGGTTGGACGGTGAATGAGCACGAATCCTTTCGTCTGCTGGACGCAGCACTGGACGCCGGACTGAACTTCGTCGATACCGCGGATGTCTATTCACGCTGGGTCACCGGACACACGGGCGGCGAGTCGGAGACGGTGATCGGCAAGTGGTTTGCCCGCTCCGGCAGGCGTGGCCAGGTGGTGCTGGCGACCAAGCTTGGCTTCGATATGGGCGATGGCAAGAAAGGGCTCAGCAGAAAGTACATTGCCGAGGCCGTCGAGGCATCTCTGCGCAGACTGCAGACCGACTACATCGACCTCTACCAGGCGCACACCGACGACGCGGAGACTCCGCTGGAGGAGACTCTG
>DATAQX010000277.1:0-5777 GCA_036264455.1 Silvibacterium sp.
TTAACACCAGCGCCAAGAACGGCAATGGTTCCGGCAGTTTCATGGCCGAAGATGCGGGGGGCCGAATGTGAGCCGGTATGAATCTTTTTGAGGTCTGTGCCGCAGATACCGCAGGCCGCGACGCGGATAAGGACTTCTCCGGGACCGATCGAAGGGACGGGCACGGTTTCGACACGGACGTCGTTAATTCCGCGATAAACCGCGGCGCGCATGGTGGCTGGAATCCGGGTTTGACCGACCTGAGTATTAGCGGTGTATGTAGTA
This sequence comes from Silvibacterium sp., assembly GCA_036264455.1. Lineage (GTDB taxonomy): Bacteria > Acidobacteriota > Terriglobia > Terriglobales > Acidobacteriaceae > Silvibacterium. Next base: position 265 of record DATAQX010000277.1, read on the forward strand.
GCCATCTTCCTCTATAGATTACAGGGATTGAAGCTGGAATTTCGAGAGAAGCCGGGCAAGATTCGATGCTGCGACGCCGCTGTTCGTGCCGAGACGAATGAGTGCAGCCCAGTAGCCGGGATGGATTACGGCATAAGTCATGAAGGCCGACGTGCGAAGCTGGCCGGCTGGAGAGATGAAGCGGTTGAAGTCGGGAAGGTTGTCGGTATAGGCGTCGGAGATGGCTTTGAAACAGTAGAAAGCGAGATTGTTTTCAACGGCGAGGCGGGCTACGGTGGCCGCCTCCATATCCACGAGGACGGCCTGATGTTTTTCCGCGAGGGGGCGCTTTTCATTGGGGCCCGCCACGTGGTCAAGCGTGACGAGCCGCAGGCCTTCGGTGGAAGCTGTGCGGAAGGAGTCGCCGGTGCTGTGATCTATGACCTCAGAGATGGCGAACGCCATGGGCGGCTTCACCGCGCAGGTGATGGCGCCGCACCATCCGTAGGAGATGAGAGCGTCAGGGCGGTCGTGGTCGAGCGCTTGCGTGACGGCGCGGCCGGCCGCAGCTGAACCCATGCCTCCGGCAATGGCGATGGCTTCGTGTCCGGCGATGACGCCGCTCCAGACGTTTGGCTCGGTACGCCGCCAACCGTGGATGAGGGGCTTGAGTTCACCGGGCAAGGCGGCGATGATGGCGATCCTGCTCATGGGGCATATCCATTGGCGCGGAACCAGTCGATGGCGGCGCGCAGGGCGTTGTAGACAGGGACGATGCGGAATCCCAGCTCGCGCTGGGCTTTGGCGGATGAGGCAAACATCTTCTTTTTTCCCATGCGGACAGCTTCGACGGTGGCACGGGGCTCAAGGCCGCGGATGCGCCCGGTGATGGTTTCGTCGAAGAAGGCGAAGATCATGGCGACGGCATTCGGGACGCGCATGGTGGGCGAGGGCAGGCCGGTGATGGCGGACATCTTATCGAGGATCTGCTTGAGGGTGAGATTTTCTCCGCCAAGGATGTAGCGCTCGCCGGAGCGGCCCTGTTCGAGCGCGGCGGCGTGGGTGCGGGCGACTTCGGTAACGTCGACCAGGTTGAGACCAGTATCGACGTAGGCGGGGAATTTTTTGTTGAGGAAATCGACGATGATACGGCCAGTTGGAGTGGGTTTTACATCCTGAGGGCCAATGGGGGTGGTTGGGTTGAGGATGATGACCTGCTGTCCGGCGCGGGCGGCTTCGATGGCGGCTTGTTCGGCCAGAAACTTGGAGCGCTTGTAGTGGCCGACCATGTCGGCAAGAAAGACAGGCGTGGTTTCGTCGACGATGGTGCCGTCGGTTTTGAAGCCCATGGTGGCGACGCTAGAAGTGTAGACGGTGCGAGGAACTGATTCCTCGCGGGCGATCTGGAGGAGCGAGCGGGTTCCGTCGACGTTGGCGGCGTACATCGTTTTTGGGTCGCGGACCCAAAGGCGGTAGTCGGCGGCTACGTGCATGAGAGCGTCGCAGCCGCGGATGGAGGTGCGGAGGGACTCGGACTGGAGAAGGTCACCGATGACGGTTTCAGCCTGAAGACCTTCGAGGTTGCGGAGATTGCTGGTTGGGCGGACGAGGAGCCGGAGCTGCGCTCCCTGACGGGCGAGTTCCCTGGCTACGTGTGTGCCTACGAATCCGGTGGCTCCGGTGAGAAAAACCTTCATAAGATTGATGTTCTAAACGGTTATTTTACGGGAGGCGCGCGGGCGAGGAATGACATTCCGGTGACATCCGGCTGTGGCGGCAGAAGTAATCTGAACGGGAGACAGGCATGGCTTCGACTTTTGTACAGCTTTCGGCGATTCCGGCCGCGTCGCTTGCGCAGCATGTGATCACGCATCTGCCGGTGGTGGTGCTGTTTCCGCACAATCGCTGCAATTGCCGGTGCGTGATGTGTGACATCTGGAGAATCAAGCAGACGCGGCAGATTGAAACAGCGGACCTGATTCCTCATCTTGAGTCGTTCCGGAAGCTGGGGACGCGCTGGATTGCGCTGTCGGGCGGCGAGGCGCTTCTGCATGACGACCTGAGGGGGCTCATGGAGTTGCTGCGCGGCGAAGGGATGCGCATCACGCTGCTTTCGACCGGTCTTCTTCTGGCAGATAACGCGGCGCTGGTCGCGGAGCTTGTAGATGACGTGATCGTGTCGCTCGATGGACCGCGCGAAACGCATAACGCCATTCGGCGGGTTCGCGATGCGTACGAGCGCATGGCGGAGGGGATTTCTGTACTGCGGGCGGCGCGCAGCGATATGCCGATATCGGCGCGAAGCACAGTGCAGAAGAATAATTTCCGCGAATTGCCGAAGACGGTCGATGCGTCGCATGAGCTGGGGCTGAATTCAATTTCTTTTCTGGCGGTGGATGCGACGTCTACGGCTTTCAACCGCGAGGATGGATGGGACGAAGGCGAGCAGGCAAGAGTGATGCTCACGGCGGATGAGGTTGGAGAATTTTCAATGCTGCTGGACGGAATGAGCGTCGATTATGAGGAAGATTTCCGGAGCGGGTTCATTCAGGAGTCTCCAGAGAAGATGCGGTGAATTGTGAGGCACTTTCGCAGTGCGCTCGGCGAGGCGGAGGCTGTGGCTCCGAAGTGCAATGCGCCGTGGGTTTCGGCAGTGGTGGAGAGCGATGGGACGGTGCGGCCTTGTTTTTTTCATGCAGCGATTGGGAATATCCGCGAGCGGCCTCTCGGGGAGATTGTGAATGGCGAGGCCGCTCTGCGGTTTCGTGCCAGTCTCGATATAGAGAAGAACGCGGTCTGCCGGCGATGCGTGTGCTCGCTCTATTACGCGTGATTGGCATTTTGGGGTTCCCGTGAATAATTTTCCTTTACACAGATAACCCATTGAGCGTGACCCGTTCGGGACAAAATCTCGGGAGGGGAACAACTCGCGTGCGGCAGCACCCCTCTAACATGGTCAGAAAGGGAGGAGGCACGAATGCGCTCTTTAAAGTTGCTCGCACTATGCGCTCTGGCCGCTGCCATGTGGGCCACAACGCCCGCTTCGCCGGCCCAGGTTTCTGTCAACATAGGAGTGGCGCCGGTCTGCCCATACGGCTACTATTCCTTCCCACCTTACGAATGCGCTCCTTACGGTTTTTACGGTCCGGAGTGGTTCAACAGCGGAATCTTCATAGGAGCCGGGCCCTGGTACCACGGCTCGCGCCATTTCTACGGACATGTGGATACCCACTTCGATCCGCACCATGGTTATAACGGGCCCTACCCGCAGCGGGGCGAGCATGCCGATCCGGAGCGCTTCGCCCACCACGCCGAGAACTTCCACGGCAATGAAATGCGCGATGGACGTGGACACGTAGGGCATTCGAAATAAACGCGCGGAAAGTCTGCATCATGATTGATTTGCGGCCCGATCACCCACAGCGGGCCGCGCAGACCCTTTGCAGATCCATTCGCCGAGCCGGAAAACCCTCGCGTCGCGGACGCCCATCGCGGTGAGACTTCCAAGGCCATGATGGCGCGCCTGCGCTGATGGGCGGATTTTTCATTTCCGAGTCTTGACCCAAGAGCTCCTTTTGGACCCAAGAGCTTCTGGCGTGCATCGAAAGCTCAAAGAGGATTCCAACGTCTGTACCCATGGAGGCGTGACGTGCAGAGACGAGATTTCATCAAAACAGCGACAACAGCAGCAGGTATGGCGGCCTCGATGAGCATCTTTCCATCTCTCGCGAGCGCCGATATTCCGGATAGTTCTTCGGGGATGATTTATCGCACGCTTGGTCAAACAGGCGAAAAGGTCTCGGCGCTGGGACTGGGCGGTTATCACATCGGGAAGCCGCAGCTCACGGATGAGGAAAGCATTCACCTCATACGGACCGCTCTGGACAGAGGGATGAACTTCCTCGACAACTGCTGGGACTACAACAACGGAGTCAGCGAGATCCGCATGGGCAAGGCGTTGCGCGACGGATACCGGCAGAAGGCCTTCCTGATGACAAAGATCGACGGCAGAACAAAGCAGGCGGCCGCGCAACAGATCGACGAATCGTTGAGCCGGCTTCAGACCGATCACGTGGACCTGATGCAGTTCCATGAGGTCATCCGACTCGAAGATCCAGATCGCATCTTCGCCTCAGGCGGCGCGATGGAGGCCATGCTGGCGGCGAAGCAGGCGGGCAAGGTACGGTACATCGGCTTCACCGGGCACAAGGATCCGATCGTGCACCTGCGCATGCTGGAAACGGCCAAGGCTCACGATTTTCATTTTGACGCGGTGCAGATGCCGCTGAACGTGATGGATGCCCACTTCCGCAGTTTTGGAGAGCAGGTGGTTCCGGTGCTGGTTCGGGAAAAGATCGGCGTCCTAGGGATGAAGGCGTTTGGAGATAGCTTTATTCTGCGCAGCAATACGGTGAAGCCGATCGAGTGCCTGCACTACTCGCTCAATCTGCCCGTGTCTGTACAGATTACGGGCATCGACAGCATGCAGATTCTGGATCAGGCGTTTGAGGCGGCGAGGACGTTTCGGCCTATGTCGCAGCAAGAGGTTGCAGCCCTGAGAGAACGGACGCGGCAAGCGGCGGCCGCCGGGCAGTTCGAACTCTACAAGACGACCAGCCAGTTTGATGGAACCGCGCACAATCCGTCGTACCTGGGATAGCGGCGGTTAAAACAAAACTGCAGGTCCCTCCGCTCCGTGAAAGCGCGTAGCGCGCTTTCACTTCCGTCGGGATGACATATCTCGGTTGGTGGCTGGGTCTCAATCGTAGTATTCGAGGCCGAGGTGGGTAATGAGTTCCTCACCCTGGATGTGGCGGAGGGTGTTCTTGAGCTTCATCGACTGGATGAAGAGGTCATGCTCCGGATACAGACCCGGCGCGGTCTGGGGTGACTTGAAGTAGAAGCTGAGCCACTCCTGGATGCCGAGGTGCTTGAGCTCGGGTGCGCGCTGGGCGAGATCGAGGAACAGGACCAGATCGAGGGCCAGCGGCGCGGCGAGGATCGAGTCGCGGCAGAGGAAATCGACCTTGATCTGCATGGGATAGCCGAGCCATCCGAAGATGTCGATGTTGTCCCAACCCTCTTTGTTATCACCACGTGGAGGGTAATAGTTAATGCGAACCTTGTGGTAAATATCCTTATACAGAGCGGGGTAAAGTTCCGGCTGCAGGATGAAGTCGAGGACACCGAGCTTCGATTCTTCCTTGGTCTTGAAGGACTCGGGATCGTCGAGGACTTCGCCATCGCGATTGCCGAGGATGTTGGTGGAATACCATCCGGCTACGCCCAGCATGCGCGACTTGAAGGCCGGGGCGAGCACGGTCTTCATGAAGGTCTGGCCGGTCTTGAAGTCCTTACCGCAAATGGGCGCTCCGGTGGCCTTGGAAAGCTCGATCATGCAGGGCAGATCGACGGTAAGGTTGGGCGCGCCGTTGGCGAAGGGAATGCCTTCCTTGAGTGCGGCATAGGCGTATATCTGGGAGGGCGCGATGTTCGGGTCATTGTCGACGAGGCCCTTTTCAAAGGCAGCCACG
>DATAQX010000324.1:0-3218 GCA_036264455.1 Silvibacterium sp.
GCCTGGCGCCGCGATATTTTCCATAATTGCATATCGGCCATTCACCTGTGTTCCGTGAACCCGAATACACAATCGTTCTCCGGGGATTGCCTCAAACCATTTGATGCTGTCATGGTGACTGACAATAGCTGCACTGTGTTCAGGTGCATTATCAGATCCAAACTCCGTACCGAACTTGTGGGGATCATTCATCGATTTTCTTTCCCTTGAGGAGTGAACTTTTAGTTTTGCCCTCGCTTTTGCTCAGGGCAACCGGCCGTTCCTGCGGATTTCGTCATACCTACGGGGTGCTTCCAGCGGGGCCGCGCAGGAGGGCAATGTCGTCCGGTGTTAGGCCAAAGCTTAAAAGCCGATCATCCTGGATGCGGCTGAGCCACTGCCGTATGCGTTGTTTCGCCGGATCGTCCCTGGCCTGAACTAATCTGCGCACCAGATTCGACTGGGTTTTTCGACATCTGGTCGGGCGTGCCGCGATGCTTTGCTGCAAACCTTCCATGTTCGATTCTCCATTCTATCTTCGGACTGATCGCTTGCGCCAGAACGGCCGCGTCGCTTATCCGCCACAAGTTGCGCGCCATTGCGAGCGAAAGCGGCCCAGGCTAGGGCGTGTAAAGCAATGGTATGCCAACGGCCGCATTATCACCGGGGCTGCCGACCCAGCAGCCGTAGCGCTCCGCGATCTCGAAGAAGCGTTCGAGATCAGCAGGACTCGGCGGGCCTGGCGGAACTGTGGCTGCGGGTCGGCTGATCTCGCGGAAGAACCGACCCATCCTCATGGTCGTCACGCACAGCAAGGACACCGGCGCGCCGGATAGGTTTCGGAATCCATGCTTGGTCTTGCCGGGCACATCGAAAACGTCGCCACCAGCAAGCGTACGCCAGCGATCCTCCCGCAGTCCCTGCAGCTCACCGTCAAGGATGTAGAAGGTCTCTCGATCAGCGTGGCTATGAATCGGCACGACACTGCCGGCAGGAAAGCTGGACCTGATCAGGCAGTATCCGTCATCGGCGTCCGACAGCGCCGTAAGGTGCTGGATCCGGGGACCGAGCGCGTCCAGAATCTCCCCACTGCCAGCTTCTTTCGGCATCGCTACAAGATCAAAGATCGACACGATTCAGACTCCCATTTGAAATCTACACTGCTGCCGACGGCAGTGCGCCTGGGTGTTTCGCTGCCTTCTAAACAAGGTGCCCGGCGACTGCTGGTGTGCCAGCGAATGAAACAGATCTTCGCGCTCGGGAAATGCCTGTTCCCGGAATTTGCGAAAGCCTTCGATAAGCTCTTTCAAGATGCCCTCCATCGGTGAACTTGATGGGCTAGATTTGGGCTCCGGTGGTATAAGTGTCCAAGACTGTCTCCTTACTGTCTCGATAAGTTGGGGTTATGACGTGTTGCTCCGCCACGCTCGCTACCTGATCGCCGTCGTGGACCACGGCAGCTTCACCCGCGGCATCGGCGCTGCACGTCTCCCAGCCCGCCTTGTCGCAGCAGATTCGACTGATCCAGGAGCAGCTGGGCGCGCAATTGCGACCGCACGGGCCGCGTCGTGCGCGCCACCGATGCCGGAGAGGCCTTCCTGGCGCACGCGCGGCGCGCGCTTGCCGATCTCGAGGCGGGGCCCGGTCTCGCTTACCGTCGGCACGTCGGGCAGCCGGGCGATCCGTGACGCCGAACTCGAGGCGAGCGCACGAAGCTTGCCAGACTGTACAGCCCGGCGGCCGCTGGAAAATGGACGAAGGCGGTATCGATCTGACCAAACACCGCCTCCACCTCTGGAAGCGTACCGCTATACGGCACCAGCGTCATGCGGAAGGGACAATCCAGCGCTACCTCGTATGTTTCATGTGTCCGCAACAGCGGAAACAATTACCCGGGCATCGCAAGCGCTTTACGAAGAGCCGCTGCAATTTGGTCAATGAGGGCTTTCCCTGCATCGATCACACCTGCCATTGATGCGAAGCCATGAATCATGCCTGGCCAACAAGTATAGTCGACCTGCACGTTTGCCGCTTTCAATTTGCCCGCGTATGCTTCTCCCTCATCGTGCAGCGGATCATGATCGGCCGTGATGATCAAAGCCGGTGGGACACCAGCAACCTGGGTCGCGAACAATGGCGACACCTTCGGATCCGCGCGGCTTATCTCTTTCGGCAAATAGGCGTCGTACCGTTCGAGCATTTGGGTATGAGAAACCATGTACCCGCCTGTTCCCAGTTCCTTCCATGAAGCGCTCGACATGGTGGCGTCGAGATTCGGATAAAGCAACACTTGGAGTCGCAAATCCACGCCACTTTCTTGTGCCCTTTGCGCAACCCAGGCAGCCAAAAGACCGCCGGCGCTATCCCCGCCAACAGCTAAGCGCGTGGGGGTCGCTCCGATATCGGACGCATGTTGCGCGACCCAGTTCAGTGCAGCCAACGCATCATCGTTCGCAGCAGGGTATGGGTTCTCCGGGGCGAGACGGTAGCCGACGGAAAGAACGAGGCATCAGCGCGATTTGCGACTGCACGAAGTAGTGTGTCGTGACTATCGAGGTCCCCTGCGACAAAGCCTCCACCGTGGTAGTAGATCAATACCGGCGCGGATTCTTGCGAAGGCGCCTCGGTCTTCGGAAAAGGAACATATAGGCGAACCGGAATCTTTCCGGCCGGCCCTGGCAAATCAAAATCATCGACTCGCAACACGGGTTCGGATGGTATCCCGAGCGCGTCGATGGACTTCATCTTGAGACGCACCTCAGCGATCTTCTCGTCGGCGGCAAGGAGGTACGCCGACGGAGGTTGCTGAGGCGCATTCGCTTTAAGCTGTTCCAACAGGACTTCGACTTGAGGATTAAGCTTACTCATTACAGGCACCTGGCCCGTCGCGGGCGGGGCGTCGAAGCGATGAGAATTTTCATGGGATTGGTCCTCTGATTGTCAACAAGGTACGGCCGCCTCGTTCGGTTGGCTGCCCGACTGAACAGAGGAAAGTTCCGATATCGTCGTTACGTTTTGGAGAGCCCAAAACGCACTTTCACGGGTACGAGTGCGCACCGCATGTGGTGCGGGAACATGACGTCGGCGGCGCCGTATGGCTTCGTCAGCATTATCGTGTCGACGTTCTTTTTCATGGTCGAGGGTGTATCCGAGCGAGAAGATGCACCAACGGACCGAACGCGGCTTCGCGTCGGTTGCTCAACTGTTGTCATTTTTTGCTGCCGGTTAGGCGGTGATCA
>DATAQX010000341.1:0-5726 GCA_036264455.1 Silvibacterium sp.
CGGCTGCGACGCACGTGGCGCGCCGCAGGCGTCTGATCCGGGAACAATATCTCTCCATCGAGAACGCACCAGCATCAGTTACAACTCGGCAAGCCCCAAAACGGGAATAGCGGAAGGAAACAGCTTCGCTCCTTTGAATACCCTTGTCTCCCGCGCGCGCGTCTGCTCTACTTCCATTCGACATGGACGCGGCGGAACGCCATCTCACGCGCTGGCAGAGCGCGGGTCTGCTCGACGAGCCCACCGTAAGCGCGATTCGCGACTACGAACGCCTGCAGGTCCGTCCCGCCGGACGGCAATGGCAGGTGCTGCTCGCGCTCATTCTCGGGGCCATCCTGCTCGGTGCCGGGGTGCTGCTCTTTGTCGCGGCGCATTGGGATGCGATCTCTCCCCTCAGCCGCATGTGTCTCACCCTGCTCATGCTGGTCTTCTTTCATGTGCTCGGCATCGCAGCGCGCGACAGGTTCGCCGGCTTTGCCGTCGCCATGCATGCACTCGGCACCATCTCTGCCGGCGCAGCCATCGCTCTCGTCGGTCAGATATTCAACATGCAGGAGCACTGGCCCGCCGCCGTTCTGCTCTGGGCCGTGTGCGCCGCCGCCGGATGGTGGCTGTTACGCGATCAGTTTCAGCAGACGCTCGCGCTGCTGCTCATTCCCGCCTGGATCCTCTCCGAATGGATCGAGCGCGCAAGCCCCTATTCCGGCGCCGAAATCTACTTCGCCCGTATGATGGCGGTCGTCGCTGCCGTCTACCTCGCGGCTTTCCTGCATTCACGCCGCCGCGCCGTCGCCGGCATTCTCTTCGGCTTCGCCGCGGTTGCGCTGCCCATAGCGATCGGCATACTTGCTCACGGATGGCTGACCTCCAGCTATCGCCAGCCCTGGGGCTTTGTGCCCGTCTCCTGTCGCATCGCCGGCTTCGCCGTCATGCTCGTGGCTATTGCCGCCGGCGCATTCCTGGAGCGGCAAAGCATTGTCCCGGCCGTCGTAATCGCAGCCGTCGCCATGATTCTTCCCTGGGCGCAAACCACCGTTACGGAAGGACCTCCCGTCGCTGCCTGGCAGCGCGCCGAACCCAGCGTGTTTGCCTATGCCCTCGTTGCCGTCGCCACCGTGGTCCTGGTCTGGTGGGGCGTGCGCATCGCCGCGAAATCTCTTGTGAACTATGGAGTGGTCGCCTTCGCCGCCACCGTCATGTGGTTCTACTTCTCCAGTGTCATGGATAAACTCGGCCGCTCTCTCGGTCTTATCATGCTCGGCATTCTCTTTCTCGCTGGTGGCTGGGTTCTTGAACGCACCCGCCGCCGGCTTGTAGCAAGCCTCGCGGGAGCTGCCGCATGACTCGACTTCGTGCCGCCACACTTCTCCTGATCGTGCAGCTCGTGCTTGTCTCCAGCGTCGCGGCAAAGTACCTCTACGAGCGCCGCACCTGTCCGCGCGTCTGGGCGCCCTCCGCCCAATACGACCCCAATCTGCCCCTGCGCGGCCGCTACCTCGCCCTGCAGGTGCTCGTCGATGCCTGCCATCTGCCGCACGACTCTGCCCACTACCAGCGGTTCATGCCCTACGGTGTGCGCCCGTCCGTAAGAACAACGGGACATTGGACCTGGTATGTGTCCCTCGGCGTGGAAGACGGCCATCTCGTGCCCGTGCTTCAGGACCACCCGAAGAATCCGAGCGACACCATGCAGCTTACGCTTTCCGATGACCGTCCCTGCGACCGCGTGCCACTGTCACCTTCCTCGGAATTCTTCATTCCTGACAACGCGTCGTCGCCCTTTCCTCTCAAGCCGGGTCATGAGCTCTGGGTCGAGGTCACCGTCCCGCCCAGCGGCCCCCCACGCCCCATCCAGCTCGCGCTCTCGTCGAAATCGGGCTTCCAGCCGCTCACCTTCTGAATCGAAAAGTGCTCCCGGCAAAGTCACGTCACGCCCCGACACATCGAACCAGTCGTAGGCTTTGATTGCGGTTGTAAGCAGGAGTGGTGGGCGCTACAGGATTCGAATCAACAACAAAAAGTAGTTTCAACAACATGAAAGGCCACGGATGACACCACAGGCCATGAAAGGCAGTGCTAGACAAAAACAGAGCGCAAAAATGGAGCGCAGATTGAACCCGTTCCAACCGGGGCCAAAGTGTGAAGATGCAAGATCGGGCAATCCAATGGAGGCCCGTGACGATGCAAGGGGTTGAATTTCTTACTGCTGAAGCACACCCGAGAGGTCGGTCCGAGTCGGCCACAAATACAGGCTAAGCAAGTGCGTTAATGCTGAAGTCGATGCGAGAGCAGCACCGTTTGAAACCGTCTAGGTTCGCGACAACCTGCCGCTTGTCAGTATCGAAGATGACAGTTGGTCAGCGTTCATATGCGCTATGTAAAGGCGGCCGTGATCCAAATCGAGACTCTGATAGTGGAAGCGGACGGCAGGACCTGGCATCGGAATATCAGCGACCTTCGTCAGAAAATCCATGCCAGCCGAATTGTTCGTCGCACTCTGCGACTGCATTATGGTCGGAAGTAGCAGCAGAGCCAGAACCACTGTTGTCGCATCCGCGAATGATTTCATCTGTGAGCCTTTCAGTTTCCATTCAGAATTTGAATTCCAGATCGAGCTGCATACGCCTTGGTGGTTGGGCCGCCACCGGCCGACCAAAGAAACCCGAGCTCACGACCCCCACATATGTGACATCGTTCTCGTGATTTAGAACATTGAAGGAATTGATGGCGAGACTTCCGACCGGACCTTTCTTGCCCTCCTTCGTCAACGGGAAGCTATGGGCGAGATTCAGGTCCAAGTTGACGTATCCCGGGCCATGGAGAGAGTTGCGAGGAACTCCGGCGGGCCTGTCGAGCGGCAGACCATCCCGGTTGTCGTCATTTCCAGTGGTGACATTTACTGGCGGCCCCGAGTAGAGCGAAAGTGCCGTGCCGAAGTCGAACCAATCACCTGCGATAAACGTGCCCAGTAGATCAAACTTATTGCGCACGTCCTTGTCCGAGCGAGACCAATCCGCATTCGGAGCATAACTGCCTGCGGGAAAATACGTGATGCCGCTAGTGTTGTTGTATGTCTTCCCCAGCGTGTATTGCGCCTGACCGGTGAAGAATTTCGTCGGCCGCCCCCGGAAACTCAATTCGAGCGCATTGCCTTTCAAATAGCCTTCCGACTGGAGCTGACGAAGTTGACCTACGGCTGGGTTCGGACGATGCGCAAAGTTCGGGGGCTGAGGCGCGTTCGCGTCCACGGACCGGAACACGTCAATTCCGCATGTTCCAATATAATTTGCTGCAACCGAGCTGTTCGAAGTGAGTTGGCGTTCGACGCCGATGCTGTACTGCACCACATACGGGATGATGAGACGTGGATCAAGGGCAACGACACTTGTTGGCACTGAAGCGACCTGTGCCTCCGTCGCCGGGAAGCTTGGGTTCAGGACGATGAATCGCTTGAGACGCACGCCATCGAAGTGCAGCAGATCGGAGATTGGAGACGGTCCGGTTCGGTCGAAGAACATGCCTGCTCCGCCACGAATCACCGTTTTTCCAGTAGCACTAGGCGCATAGGCAAAGCTGAATCGCGGCGCAAAATTGTGCGGGATGTCGTGGAAGTAGTTCTGCCAGTAATAGCGCACTCCGAACGCAATGGATAGATTCGGATTTAGGCGCAGATTGTCTTCGAAGATGCCTGCAACGGTCTTTTCCAGGAAGGTGACATGCCCCTGGCCTTGCTGGAGCAGATAACTGAAAGGCCGCGCCGCCGAATAATCACTCAGGCTGCCAAATGAGTAGGTGCCCGCTCGATTTGTAAAGTCATCGTATCCGCGGCGGCTGATGTCCGGGACGTCGATTCCGAACTTCATCACCTGTCTGCCGGTGGTGTAGGTAACGATGTCGGTGGCGTCCACGTGATACTCCGTCCGTCGCGCATCCGCCTGCGCGCCACCTCCTGTGAACGACCCCGAGACGATGACCTGCGGGTTCTCATTCAGGCTGTGCGTCTGATTGTCAAAATGCCCTACCAGAAAGTGAAGTTGATTCAGAAGCTTGGGCGAGAAGACGTAGACGTGTCCCACGTTGATTTCATGCTCGAAAAAGAGAGTGTTGGTCCCCGCCTCGGGAAGCACCGTTCCACCGACTCCGAAATTGTCCACCGTCTTGTGCTCGTACGAATAGCCCATCCAGAACTGGTTCGCTTGCCCGTAATCGCGAAAGACGCGACCTGAGAGGAAGTAATGGCGCGTTGGGTTCGGTACGTTGGCATTGACCGGGCCGTTCGGACCATCTGCCACGACGATTGCTTGCTGATCGTCGCTGTCCCTATCGAGTGCCGCGAGGAATGTGGTCTTCTTGCTCTTGCTCAGCGGGCCAGTCAATGAACCCTCGTAGTAGGTACGCTGTTCGTCCGGTTTAACGATTGCAAATGGGTTGCGAGCATCAAAGAGCGAATTCCGGTAGAGGAAGTTTGCGGTTCCGTGCAGCTTTGGCGTTCCTGCCTCCGTAGTGATTTCGATTCGTGCGCGGCCCGGTCTTGAAAAGAGGGCGGAGTAAGGATTCTGGTTGATCTTGACGCTCGATATGGCCGAGGCAGTGACACCAGGCCCATTCGCCTCGACTCCATTCACGACTAGCGTGATGCCATTGGTTCCTGTAGCGTCGGAATCGAGGAACCGGGAAAGGGTCGTGATGTAGTCCTGATCAAAGACCGGCAAGCGATCGAGCGCGGCACGATCCACTGTATTGCCGTTCTGGTTCTGGCCGATCTCAGTGCTGACCTGCCCAGACGTGTCTGAAGCGGTCACGTTGACTTGCTCATTTACCGAACCGATTGGCAGAGTCACACTCAAGGATGAGCGGTTAGTCGCTCCGACCTCGACTGGCCGATCGACCTCGTTGAAGCCGGGCTTCGTAACCCGGAGAATGTAAATGCCGGCGGAGATATTGACGAGCGAAAAACTACCGCTGTTAGTCGTGACACTCTGGCTGACTTCCTGACCATCCTTGCTCGTTAGAACGACTTGAGCCCCAGCGATGACTGCCCCGCTCGGATCCTGCACCGTACCTTTGACGGCATGCGATGACTGAGGACCCTGACCAACGAGGACGGCAGTCGGTATCCATATCATCAGGAGGAGTAAGTAATTCAATCGAAATTGCATCATGCCTCGGCGGTATCGTTTAGATCGAGCCCTACGGCCTCGAGGTGTTCATGGTTTGGAAGCTTCTGGGTAATCGGATTCGGAACACCGACCCCGCGCCAGGCTCGCATTGAACTTCAATGGTTCCGTGGTGCGCAGTAACTGCCCATTGCGCAATTTGAGAGACCCAGACCAGTTCCTCCTTCCGCACGACTGCGGGCCCTGTCGACCCGATAAAACCTTTCCAAGATGCGGCTTCTATGTTCTTGTGGAATCCTGGGCCACTATCCCGGACCTCCAGCACCGCATCAGGTGAGTTGGCTTCGATTCGAACGACGATGCGTCCTCCGCGCGGCGAATACTTGATTGCGTTGTATGCCGGCAGAGCAGTCTGGCGCACCAACATGAACCCGGCTGCCGTAGTTGCGCAACAGCTGCAGTGCGCAACAGAATGGTTCTGACGTTCAATTCTCCGTGCTCAAAGCAAATGTGGGTGAACAAATGGGCGTAATTGAGCTTTTATCTCCACGCCACATTATCAGATGATGATGCGCTAGTGGCCTGTCGCAGGGAATTCGTTACCACCCT
>DATAQX010000411.1:0-11520 GCA_036264455.1 Silvibacterium sp.
GCGTCCGCCCGGAACGTATAGGACGCAAAAAGAATCAGCATCGCCCCCAGCACCCACACAATCAGCAGCGTAGGCAGATAGGCCCGCTTGCCCTCGGCCAGATACGCCATGAAGCAGACCGTCAGCAACAGCGCAAGCGCAAACGCCGAGACATGCGCCGCTGCTGTGAACCCCAGCACTACCGTCAGCAACAAGATGCGCGGACGCCACTTCTTTCGCGGCCCCTGCATCGCATGGGAGACGCCTATCGCCGTATAGACCGCCGCGAACAGGCCAAATGCCGCCCAAATCTCGTTGTTCGGATAAGTCGCAGCCGCGATCACCGGGGGAGTAAAGCAATACAGCGCAAGCGCAATATATCCGCCGGTGTTGCCATAAAGACGGCGCGTCACCCACCACAGACAGCCTCCCAGAGCGAGCGCGGCGAAAGTAAATGGCAGCCGCAGCAGCAAGTTGACCTGAGTTACCTCGTGGCGCATCTCCCAGGTTGAAGTGGTTGAGGCCTGTCCGGCGAAGATGCGCTCCACTGTCAGCAGCAGTCCGGCGGCACGATACCCTAGCGTCCCGTCGTGAATATTCCCGCAGGTGGTAAAGTAGCCGGCGAGCGGAGAAGGCTTCTCCCACATCTCCCGCCCGCATCGTGCGTACCGGTAATCGCTTTCGGATAGAGCCTTCTGCCGAATCACCCACAGGCACTGCGCCAGTAAGGCAAGCAACAGGAGGGCGGCAATCTGTTGCGGGCGGTCAAAGCGAAATTTGCGCAGGCGGTGTCGGGTTAGGGGCATCGTTCAGGCAGGAAGGTTTTGGGGGTCCAAAGTTAGTGTAACCGGAGATCGCGAATGGACATGACCGGGTCACTGTCAAGGTCATCCCAGGAATATCTCATGCGAAATCGAGAGGATTTGTGAGCCCCTTGAAGCGATTTTGCAAGACCTCCCGGCCAGTTTTCGACGGCGCTGGCAAACCGTCCCGGCAAACCGCTGAATCCATTGGTCAAACTACCATTGCCGAGGACTAACTAAAGCAGTATCATATATTTAGGTCCAACACCAGGCTTGAGGAAGTCGTGATTCCCGATCCCTAAAATCGCGAATCCAGCCCCTGCTCTGTGTGACGGCCCAGATATCTTATGGCAGACGATCAGAACCCTCAGCTTCCTCTTGGCAACAACGGCAGTGACGGCAAAGGTGACCCGACGGGCGCCGCCAGCATTATCCCTATCAATATCGAAGAAGAGATGCGCCGGTCGTATCTCGAATACTCGATGTCGGTCATCATCGGCCGCGCTCTGCCCGATGTGCGCGACGGCTTCAAGCCCGTGCACCGCCGCGTCCTCTACGGCATGCACGACATGGGGCTACAGTACAACAAGAAGTACACCAAGTGCGCCAAGGTCGTGGGCTATGTGATGGGCAACTATCACCCACATGGCGACTCGGCCATCTACGACACTATGGTACGCATGGCTCAGCCCTTCAGCCTGCGCTACCCCATGGTCGATGGCCAGGGGAACTTCGGTTCCGTCGACGGAGATCCGCCGGCGGCCATGCGCTACACCGAGAGCCGCATGATGCGCATTGCCGGTGAGATGTTGAATGACATCGACATGGAGACCGTCGACTTCGTCCCCAACTACGACGAGTCGACTAGCGAGCCCTCCGTCCTGCCCACCCGCATCCCCAATCTCATTGTCAATGGCTCCAACGGCATTGCCGTCGGCATGGCGACCAATATTCCACCACATAACCTGACCGAAGTGGTCAACGCTGCGATTGAGATGGTGAACAATCCGCACGCCGGTCTGGCGGAAGTTCTCAAGCACGTGCAGGGACCGGATTTCCCGACGGGCGGATTCATCTACGGGCGCGGCGGCATCGCGCAGGCCTACAAGACCGGACGCGGACGATTCCTGATGCGCGCGAAGGCGGCGGTCGAGAATCTCACGCAGGGCCGCCAGTCGATTATCGTCAGCGAGATTCCTTACCAGGTCAATAAGAACACGCTGATCAAGCGCATCGCAGAATTGGTCAACAATAAAGTCATCGACGATATCTCCGACGTGCGAGATGAGAGCGACCGTGATGGTATGCGCATCGTCATTGAGCTCAAGCGTGGAGCTGAAGCTCAGATCGTTCTCAACCAGCTTTACAAGCACTCACAGATGCAGGAGAGCTTTTCGATGATTTTTCTGGCCGTGGTCAATGGCCAGCCTCGCGAACTTTCACTGCCCGAGGCCATCCGCCACTTCATCGATCACCGCGTCGATGTAGTACGCCGCCGGACTGCGTTTCTGCTGCGCAAGGCGCAGGAGCGCGAGCATATCCTGCTCGGCTACCAGATCGCGCTCGATCATCTCGACAACGTCATTAAGATCATCCGCGGGTCATCTTCACGTGCGGATGCGAGAGAGAACCTCTTTCAGTTCTTCTCGGCGAAGACCATCACCGTGCGCGACCAGGCCCTCGCCGGCGTCAAACTCGATCCCGCGAAGTACGCCGTTGATCCCGCTACGCTCATCTCGCCGACGCTCACGCTCAGCTATCGCCAGATCGATGCGATTCTCGAGCTGCAGCTCTATCGCCTGACCCAGCTTTCGATCGACGAGCTGCTCAAGGAGCTGTCTGAAGTCCGCGATCGTATCACCGAGTACGAGTCGATCCTCGCTTCGGAAAAGAAGCTGCGTGCGGTGATCGTCAAGGAGCTCGAAGCTGTCCGCAAGGACTACGGCGACGAGCGGCGCACGCAGATTCTTGACGAGACTGCAGAGCTGCAACTTGAAGATTTAATCGCTGATGAGCAGGTTGCCGTTACTGTCTCGCACTCCGGTTATCTGAAGCGCACGCCCATCTCCACTTACCGCCAACAGCGACGTGGAGGCACAGGGCGGCTGGGGATGAAGACGCGCGAAGAGGACTTTGTCTCGCAGCTGATCATCGACTCGACGCACGCTTATCTGCTGTGTTTCACGAATACGGGCCGCGTCTACTGGCTCAAGGTTTATGAGATTCCTGATGTTGGCGCCGCGGGCAAAGGCAAGTCTATGGCCAGCCTGCTCAATCTGCAGCCGGGTGAAACCGTGCGCACTATCCTGCCCGTGCGCAATCTTGAAGAAGAGGACCGGTTCATCTTCTTTGCCACGCGCAACGGCACGGTGAAGAAGACGCCACTCAAAGATTTCTCCAATGTCATGGCGCGCGGCATCATCGCTATCGGTATTGATACCGACGATGAGCTGATCGGTGTTCGCCTTACGGATGGCAGCCAGATCGTCTTTCTGGCTACCCACGAGGGTATGGCCATCCGCTTTGACGAGAACGATGTACGCTCCATGGGGCGTCCGGCGTATGGCGTGCGAGGCATCGATCTCAGCAAGAAGGATTACGTCGTCGGCATCGCCATTACCCCCAAGGAGCGCAAGAAAAATGGCGCAGGAACCGACTGCGACTGTCTGATTCTCTCCGTTACCGAGAATGGTTTCGGCAAACGTACCGATGTGGATGAATACCGGCTGCAGTCGCGCGGCGGCAAAGGCGTCATCAACGTCAAGACCACAGCGCGCAACGGCAAGGTCAGCTCAATTCAGCTGGTCGATGAAACCTCGGAACTGGTGGTTATCAGCCAGTACGGCAAGATTATCCGCATCGATACCAAGACGGTTCGCGCCGCCGGCCGGTCGACGCAGGGCGTCAAACTCCTCAACCTTGAAGAGGAGGACAAGGTAGCCGCTGCGGTTGTGATCCCACCCGAAGAAGCCAAGCTCGAACCGGAAAACGGCACGCTGCTGCAGTAATCATCGGCAATTATTCCGCGATAAAGCGCACTGGCGACAATGCGCTTTATCTGCTTCGCCCCCATTCACAACTTTCGCTCATCTGATCCTGTAGTATTCAAACCCGTAGCCTTCATCCCCCATTGCCGAGGAGCTCTCATGCCTACAGCTGTTGAAACCGTAAACCTCGCCGATGCACGCCGCCTCATTGCCGCTGCCGAAAAGAAGGCCGCTGAAATCGGCCAGCCTATGAACATCGCGGTCGCCGACGCCGGCGGAAACCTCGTTGCGCACGTCCGCATGGATGGCGCATGGCTTGGCTCTATCGATATCTCGATTAAAAAAGCCTTCACCTCGCGCGCCTTCGATATCGCCACCAAAGACCTTGCCACTCACTCGCAATCAGGCAATCAGTTCTTCGGTATCCATGCTTCGAATGACGGCAGGATCATGATCTTCGCGGGTGGTATTCCGCTTAAGAAAAACGGTAAAGTCATCGGCGCGATCGGCGTCAGCGGAGGCTCCGGCGATCAGGATCATGCAGTGGCTGAAGCCGGCGCGGCAGCACTGTAAAACCAGAGAATTTCTCTGATAGCTACGGATTTGCCTGCTTCAGCGATTGCGCCATTTTGTCGATGCCGGCGGGATCCGCGTCGCTAATTATGACGAATCTGAGTCCTTGAGACTCCCAGGTTTCGATGCCAAATAAATTACGATGGCGCACCCCTGTTGAACCGGAAAAAGCACGGGCCATCTCGGGCGACTCCTGAAAGATCAGGACAGAGATCTTGTGCTGGCGCATGGCTACGATCAGCTGCGCGCCGGGGCTTTGATGAAAGTAAACGAGGCGGCCGCCGAGGAGAGTGTATTCAGTGCCCGCAAAGTCAGGCAGATTAAAAGAAAATGGAATTTTTCCCTGGAACCAGGGCTTCACGGTGTGCCTGTCGGTTGACACTACATCCACCAGATTGGTGCTCGCAAGCGCATTCACATGCAGATCAGCCAGCTCCGCAAACGCATCTGAACGGTGTGAGTACCCGATCCAGGCAAAAGTTGCGAGCAGCACAACCGCGACCGCAATCGCTGCCGGAATCAGACGCAGCAACCAGGGGCGACGCCTGGGCACGGTGATCTGTTTTTGCATCCTGCGCCGAAACTCGGCACTCGGTGCAAAGTGTTCGCGGGCGGGGCGCAGGCTTCGTTGCAGCCTCGCAAGTTCGGCAATCTCAGCAGCGCAGCGCGGGCAGTTTCCTACATGCTCCCGGACGGCGGCCACCTGATCCGGTGGCAGTTCGCCATCCAGGTAGGCGCCCAGCGTCGCGGGGTTTGAATCACAGTGCATTTTTTGACCTCACCTGGTTTTTCCCTCTGGGGACTTTGCAACCAATGCCTGGCGAAGCATCCTCCGGGCCCGGGAGAGGCGCGACATCACGGTTCCGATGGGCACAGCCAACACCTGCGCAGTCTCCTTGTACGAGAGCTCATCTACCTCGCATAGCAGGATCATCTCGCGATAGGTGACCGGCAGAGCTGCCAGCGCGTCCATCACCGTTTGCGAGCTCTCCAGTTGCAGCAACAGCGACTCCGGCGTGACGTTGTCTGCAACCATCTCGGCGACGTCCGCGTCGTCATCGAGCGAGTATGTGTTTTGAGCCTTCAAGCCACTGCGCGAAGTCAGGAATGTGTTGCGCAAAATCCTATACATCCACGCCCGCAGATTTGTGCCTTCCTCGAATGACTTGAACCCTTTGAGGGCCTTGGCATAGGTTTCCTGCACCAGGTCTTCCGCGTCAGTTCGATCGCCAGTTAACCAGTGAGCAAAGTTGTAAAGTTGGTCGAACAGTGGCATCGCCACCATTTCAAAGAACTCGGGGTCCATCCCTCCCTTTCCCGATTTGATCTGAGCACGGCGCCTATTTGCCCGAGGATACTCTGAGAAAGCGGATGATGTCTGCACGCTCATCGGCCTTCGGCACCCGGAAAACCATATCGGTGTCGGGGACCAGTGCTTCCGGATTGGTAAGCCATTTCTCCAGGGAAGCATCATCCCAGGTCACTTCTACTGATTTCAAAGCACCTGAGTATTTGAAGGTAGAAATGCTGCCTGCTTTGCGGCCATAGACATTGCGCAGCCGCGGACCCTCCTTATCCTGATCGAGGGCATGGCATCCCGTACAGCGCTTCTCGAAGAGTTGTTTGCCACGTTCCGGGTCACCGGCGCCGGCTTCAGCGATAACCCGATCCCCGGCCCGGCTCGGCAACGGAAAGACAACCGACAGGATCACCAGGAGGCAGAAACACGCTGTTGAACCGATTAGAGCCGATTTCGTTTTTTGAATCCTGGAAGCCGTTGTGATCCGATGACTCATGGTATCTTTATTCCCTTGTCTGCTAAGGACTTATCTGGTGCTCAGCGAGCTGCTTTCTGATGCGTTTGCGTTCAGCTTTCGCCCAGTCGTAGATGAGTTGCTGTTCCTGGGGCGAGAGCCGAGCCTTGGGATGAAGAATCAGGTATTGCTTAACCGGCATCTGTCCGCTGCGCGCTTCAGAAGCTATCCTTGTCAGCAGATCGACCTGACTCTCAAGGCTGTAGTGCTGCCATTGCGACATATCCAGATGGCTACGACCTTCGTGCACATCGCGTTCGATAAGCCAGGATGCGGGCGCCAACCTGCTGTATGCCGGATAATAGGTATTCGCAGAATGACAGTCCGCGCACTTTGTTGCCAGCACATGACGCACGTCTTCCGGCACTGCGCTTCCTTCCAGTAGAGGGGTAGCCGGCTGTATGCCTGAGCGCGGGTTGCCCCACGGATGAACCGACGAGAGCGCGAGGCTCGCCGCGAATACCAAGCCGAATACGGATGCAATTCTTGCCGGATTCACGACGAAGACGCCTTATGTGCTTCGACCGATGCTCCTGACAACGGCAGGTCGACTGTGGCCAGATGATGGTTCCGGGCCACGAAATTTACGTTGGTAATACCCAGCACATCACGAAGCTTCTCTGCCGGCACCTTCATTGGCCCAGGAGACGGCGCAGAGCCTGGCGCGGGCTGAGGAAACGCTGTGGACATCGCTGTATGAAAGGTGACATTTCCCTCCACCTTCTGCATGACCTGGTGGATATGGCCATTGAGGACTGAGACCGAACCAAACCGCTTCAACATTGCGAAGGCCTGCTCGCTGTCCGATGTTCCCCAGCCCCATGTCGGGTATACCGCCCAAAGCGGAATGTGTGCGAACAAAACAATGGGAGTACTGCTCTTCAGCCCTCCGAGATCCTGCTTCAACCAGTCAAGCTGCGCCTGACCCAGCCTTCCCATTCCCTCAAGCTGGACCACGTTTACCAGTCCGATAAAGTGAACGCCTCTGTGATCGAAACTGTACCAGCCGTTTCCTTTGGAACCCTTGCCATACCTGTCGAGATACATCTTGCCGTCATCTACTGAGGTGTCATGTTCTCCGGGTACGTAGAATACCTGCCGCTTCGTGCTGATCAGAAGCTGGTCCAGCGTGTCGAACTCTGCCACCTTGGACGCGTGGGTCAGATCGCCGGTATGAATCAGGAAATCCGGAACGCTGGCGCCCGCGTTGATCTTGTCCAATGCGGCCTGCAGAGTTGCGGTCACATCGGCATTCGCTGCTTTATTAAAGCCGATGTGACTGTCACTGATCTGCACAAAGCTGAAGTCGGCCTGCGTGCCTGCATGACGAGACTCACCGAAGACACGTGAGACGGGAACGCCTCCCGCGAAGGTCCAAACGAGCCCGGTGCCTGCCCAGGCCATGCACCTGAGAAAGCCGCGGCGATCAATGCCGTCCGAACTTGTGTGATCTTGATTGGTATCCAGGGTAGATTCGACAGAATGAATACGGCGTCTTGGGGTTTCGCTCACGATAGCTCCTCGGCATCGATGCTGCACACCTATGAGAACTGAGCCGGGCGATTTTTTATTCCAGCAAGTTGGGGATAAACAGGGAAGCAATACTAAAGCCGACGAACTCAGGCGGCCTTCTCCTTACGAGAGGCCGCCTGACAAACCGCACTAAAGGGATATAGCAGCTGGAGAGATGTCTTAGAAGTTCAGCGTCAACGCTGCCGTGTACGCTCGCGGCGGAACGAAGTGCGTGCCGCTGAATGTTGAGAGGAAGTTGAAGAGCGCCACCTTGTTGGTGAGGTTGGTCACCGTGAAGCTCGCATTGGTCTTGAAGCGGTCGCGATGCAGGACGTTATCCCACCCCGCGGACATATCGAAGAGGTTTCTCGGCGCAATTCGCGCCGGGTTCCTGTCCGGGTCCTGCGTTCCCGGCGCTGGAATCCTGACCAGCGGCGCGGTGAGCTCATTCGGCGCGCAACTGGTCAGCGGAGCCGTAAGCGTAGCGCGCACACCGGCGCAGGTCAGCTGAATCTGCTGCTGTTGGTTGGCGGTAAGATAGGCCACGTTGACCGGCGTCGTCGTGTCCGTCGCAAAGGGCACATTGCCGGCCACCAGTCCGCTGTCATAACGCCACGTAAACCCATACCAGCCGCCTTGCGGCTTTGGCTGATATTGAAAGTGCGTCGTCTGTTCGAAGGCCTGATCGTGATCGATGCGGAATGGCGCGTAGGAATTCAGGCCATTGGGATTGTTGAAGAGAATGCCGCCGCGCTCTGGGCCGAAGAACCGCGACCGCGAGTGGCCCATTACCGAGTAAGCCGAAATCCCGCGATAAACCGGCATCGTGACCCGGAGATCAAAGCCGTCGATCTTAGACTTTCTCCATTGGATCGGGAACGCCAGCGGAGTATTGAACAGAACGTCGAAGTCGAAATCGTCTTTCGTGAATTTCCAGAAGTACTCGCCATCGATGATCAGGTATTTGCCGACGGCCTGCTGGAAGCCCGCATCAAACTGGTTGCGCGCTGCCGGAACAAGCGGGTTCTGCCCAAAAGCTCCCAGTTCGTTCGAAAGTCCTCCATTACCAGTTGAGCTCGAAAGGATCAGGTTCTCGTTATACGGAGTCGGCATCAGCCTCGAGTATCCCCCTCGCAACACCGTTCCCGTCTTCGTCAGGTTATAGGTGGCGCCGACACGCGGCTCCGCCATGTACTTGCTGCTCAGCCCGTTATAGTTATCGCCCCGCACCCCGACCATAAACTGCCAGTCCTTCAGCGTGATCTGGTCCTCCGCGTACAGCGATTCCTCCTTGATATCCGTGTAGCCGTGAAAATCCAACATGGCGCCACCGCGTGTCAGGTCAAACTTGAGCAACGCGGGCTGAAAATTCGGATTCACCAAATACCCCGCCGCCGCGCACTGCGAGGTCATGGTCACACCCTCAGCCGTGACCGGAACTCCATCGGCATTCGTGCATAGCGCGTTATAGGTTGAGCTGGTAATGCCCGCTCCGAAGTTCTCGGTCAGGAAGGTATGGTTGATGTCCCCGCCGAACTTGGCGTTGTGGATCCCCTTCGCGTACGAGTAATCGACTTTGAGGCCGAGATTGCGCAGAGTCCGATCCTGCGAAAGCGTCGCAGGCGTGTCCTGGAAGATATCCTTGCTCGGGTAGTAGTGGACGTTGTCCTGCCGCAGGTATGGATTCACGCTCAAGACGCCCGTCTGACCAAAGACCCGCGTCCAGAACGGCGCAATATTGAAGCCGAGTATCTCGGAGTGCTGATCCTGTCCGAGTGCCTGCTGATCGTACTGATTGGGCACCTGGAACCAGGATCGCGACCCGGTCAGGTTCAGATGGAAGGTATCCACACTCGAAGGCGCGTAGTCAATACGATTGAAGATGCTTTCGTTGTTACCGCGAGCGTGAAGCGGGACAAACTCCGGAGTATCCAGGAACCGCCCGCTGTTTGTAGCATCCAAGGTTACAAAATTCCCAAGCTTTGCCGAGCCGAAACCCAGCGATCCGGCGCCGCTCGTGGTTCCAAAGCTTCCGTAGTTGATGGAAAGATTTCCCGTCGGCTTCACATCTCCCAGTCCCGAGCGCGTGGTGGTGCGCGCTACCAGGCTGGCCTTGTCGCCATACTCAGGAGGAATTACCCCGGCGATTACCTCCAGGGACTGTATGGCATTCATCGAAATCTGATTCGAAAAAGTCTTGCTCTGCTGGTCACTGATAGGCTGGCCGTCAACGGCATAGGTTGTATCGGCATGCTCGCCCAATGGATGGAACATTCCATCTGAATCGGCCGCCACACCCGGGCTGGCCAGGGTAATCGCCGCGCTAACGCCTGAGCTGCTGCTCAGCAGGGGTAGCCTGTCGGTCAGCGAGCGGTCAATGTCAGTGTGGGCGGTTACATCTTTCTCCAGAACGTCATTCGAGTTGGCCTCCACCGTAACCGTCTGTGTCGCCGCTGCTACCTGCAGCGCCATGATCTTCGAGATCGCTACCGGCGATTGCACGGAAACGTCCTGTACCAATGTTTCAAACCCGGTCTGTGTCGCGGTCAGCCGGTAGATGCCATAAGGCAGGTTTGAGAATTTGAAGGTTCCATCGGGGCCCGCGGTTGCCGTTTTCTTGTAGGCCGTAGACGTGCTCTGAATCGTCACCGTCGCACCCGGAATGACGGCGCCGGAAGTATCCGTAACCACGCCTGTAACCAGGCCGGACGCGCCTGCCTGCGCCGCCGCCCCGGCAAAGTTCGGCAGCAAAAATACAAGAGAGAAAAGAAAGGCCAGCGCGTGAATGCGCCGCGGTAAGTACATTTGGAACTCCTGTTGAATATGGCTGGCGGGAAAAGAAGAAGGATTACGCTAAGCCAGGACAGGAGGAGCGCGGTCGGAAAGCGAAGCCACCCATCCGCGTGCCGGGGCCATGAGAACTGCAAATGAAGGCGGCATCCCGGCAAAGCCCAGGTGCAGTGGGGTGATGGCGGGACCGGCCGGCATTGCTGAATGGAGTGCCATGCAGATCTGGCAGTGTTCGGGTCCCTGGACCGCGGCGTGCGAGTGCGCCACCTGAGCCGTTGCGACAAACATCAGCAGGCAGGCACAAGCAATGGCAATCGCGCGGGGAATCCCGCGTCGCTTTCCACCAAGTTGAAACCAGCATCGTGCCATGTAAGTCTTAATTAAGTCTTAGTAAGTAGGATAGCAGTGGGAGGCGCCACAATGCTCCGCCCGTCAGATATGAGGTCACATAAAGGACGTTGCATGCGCGCCTTTCGTCACTTTTTCGCCGGTTTTCTCGCTTCTCTGGTTTTGATAGCGGCAATTTTTCCCGCTCTTGCGCAGCCCGGCCGCCAACGGCTGATACTCAAGGACGGTACGTGGCAGGTGATTACGAAATATGAGGTAAAAGGCGACCGCGTCCGCTTTTTCAGCGCAGAACGCAACGAGTGGGAAGAAATCCCAAGCGACCTCATTGACTGGACCGCAACCGGGAAGTGGAATCACGATCACCGACCCAGCACCGATTCCGAAGCAGGGGCGGCAAGTCCCAACTCCAACGATCCGGGACAAAGCGAAGCGGCAAAGATTGATGCCGAGGAGCGCGCTGCACGCGATGCAGAAGCCGCCCGCATTCCCATCGTCGCTCCTAGCCTGCGCTTGCCTGACGAGAGCGGCGTCTGGGTGCTCGATACTTTTCAGGGCACGCCCGAACTGGTCCATGTTGAACAGGCCAACGGCGATCTCAATCGCGCCACCGAGCACAGCATCGTGCCCGCCAATATTGTTTCTTCGGCAGGAGCTAAAGAGGCCGTGCGGATCGAAGGCGCCAGCGCCGGGGTCCAGCTCCATGTCGATGACCCG
>DATAQX010000450.1:0-2038 GCA_036264455.1 Silvibacterium sp.
GGCCCGAAGACGGTTGCCTCGTCGGCGTTGCTGCCCACCAGAACCGGGATGCGTGCCTGGCGGCCTTCGGCGAAGATCCTTGCCGGCTGCTCGGGGATGACCCAGCCGTCCATGATGGCGTCGAATTGGATCTCCTGATGACGACTCCAGGTTTTAAGGATGGTTTCGGCGGGGATAGAGCGAAGCTTTTGTATTGCGCGAGGGCCATCTGCGACTCCCAGATCGACGGCGAGATCCTTTCCATCACCCTCGCCTGTACCCGTGATGCCGTTGAAATGAATTGGGCTGCGAAGGTCCTTGATTAACGTGCTCTGGCAGTCACCACTCTCCATGATTGCCTGCTGAAAGAGGCCCCGCGCGAGAGGAGACGACATCATCAGACAGATGTCGAAGGCCCCGGATGACTGGCCCATCACGGTGATATGGCCTGAATCACCGCCGAAGCGGGCGATATTCTCCCGCACCCAGCGTAGCGCCTGAATTTGGTCGAGGATGCCGTAGTTTCCTGAAGAGTGGTGCGGCGATGCGGCGGTGAGCGCCGGGTGAGCGAAAAACCCGAGCGGTCCAAGGCGATAGTTCGCTGTGACGATGACCACACCCAGCGGAGAGAGTGTGAGACCGAGCGGAGTGAGCTGGCTGTACCCAGCGCGATTCGAACCACCATGGAAGAAAACGATCACGGGAAGCCGCGCGTGCGGTGACAGCTTAGGCGTCCAGATGTTCAGGTATAGACAGTCTTCGCTCCAGATTGGATAGGGCAGCCACCCTGCGGGCAATTGGGGACATGCAGGCGCGAAGTTTACCGCTTTTCGGATACCGGTCCACGCTCGTGGCGGCAGCGGAGGCTTCCAGCGCAGATCGCGGAGTGGCGGAGCCGCATAGGGAATGCCGAGGAACGCCGCTCCGCCTCCGGCCTGGGGACGCAAGCCCTCTAATGCACCGGTGCTGGTTACGATTTCCGGCGCCGCTGCATTGATCTGCGGGCGGAGGGGGCGACTGCAAGCAAGCGCCAGGAGGATGAGGCACGGTAGCCATCTGCGCATCTCAGGATCCTCGTTTCATGGCTTCCGCGTGTATTCACCGCGAAAGACGGTTGTCCAGGTCTTCCCGCTGTCGGAAGACTTTCCCCAGACCTGCTCAATATGCGCACTGCTGACACGGTGGATCGTGACTCGATTCAGGATTGCTTCTCCCTCGGGACCCCGACTGGGGCCGGAGAACTCGGCCGAATCGGGCGCAACCCTGCCATCGAGGAACACGTGGACGCGCCCTTGGTTGTCGGCAAACATTCCGTGCCAGCTTTTGTCGTCTGCGCTGTACGCAAGCAGGTTTTCTCCGGTGTGACCGCGGCCTCCATCCCATCGCTCGACCACCATGCATTTGTCGAGCTCCAGCGTGACTCGGCTGGTTGCGTTGGGAGACCCACCGGGAGCTGCAATCGTCCATTCGCCAAGCAAGAAGTCCAGCGCCCTGTTGTTTGGATTGAGGGCGCAGGTCGGCGAATTGACCGCGCCTAACGCACGCGGCGAAAGACCGAACCATGTGGCTCCAAGCACAGGCCCAAAGAGTGTTATGGACCACCCGATTCTCTTCAACGATGCATGATTCATCTGACTCCTCCTAGTGCTGAACCGGCAGATATGCGATCGGGCCGGCCCGAGATTTTGATCAAGCTAACCTTGTCGCTCACTTCTGTTCCGGTCAGGCAAACCCGTGGTTTCATGCGGACGCCGCGCATGAAACCGGAAGAAGTCTGACGCCCTCTCGACCTGAATTCGCTCGAACCCCGCTGCCTCCAGGCGAACGGGTAAGGTGTCCGGATCGACCGGAACGAAGGTATCGCCGAGGTGAATCAGCCGCATGAATGCGCCGGGTAGACTATCGCTGCCCGCCAGCTCGCCTCCCGGACGCAGGACTCTTCTCATCTCACGCAGCATTGCGTCCTGCAAGTCAGGGGACGGCACATGATGCAGCATCGTGAAGCTGACGCATCCGGAAAAAGCAGCATCGCGGAACGGCATCGCGGTGGCGTCACCCT
>DATAQX010000459.1:0-9633 GCA_036264455.1 Silvibacterium sp.
GTGATCGCGACGAATTTGTGTTTCTCACCGGCGCGAACGACCAAAATCTCTCCGGGACCAGCATCGAGTTCCCGTCCGTCTACCGTCCAGCGCGAGTGCCCCTCAATCACATAAACAACCTCATCGTAGCGATGACGGTGAAGCACCGGACCACATCCTATCTCCGCAATCACCACGAACATCGAAATGCCGAGGCCGGTTCTCGCGCCGACAAATTCATAAGACGAACCCACAAACGGGAGGCCAGTCTGATGGATCGCTTCCATATCGATTGGAGAGATTGGACGGGCACTCGGATGCATAAGAATCTGGCGAGACGTCTGATCGAAGTCGATCTGATGCGCGGCAGCACGTTTTGACGAATCCGGCAAAACTGCCCTTTCCGTCAAAGTTGTCTCAACTGTGGTCCGTGGCACGCCGACCATCTCCGCGATCTCTTCCTGCGTGTAGCAGGCCCAGCCAGAGATGCAAATGTCCGAGATGCCCGTTTCTCGTCAAGTGAAATGCGGGTCCACTCGATTCGTCTTAATAAGAGTGGCAAACTTCACCCATCGAGGACTTCAGGTTCTTCGACAGCGTTCTGTCCATGGTGCACAAACGCGGCCGTTTTTTGGGTGGCAAGGAGTGACAGTGCGATAAAGAGGGGGATATACGGCGAGGCGACGAGGAGCGAAGCGATAGCTGCGATGACCCACTCCAAGGGAAAGAGTCACGATATCTACCTGAACAGCGTGGGCCAAATTATTTCCAAACCATGCGCATTCCCATCTTCCAAGGCCGGGACTTCAGCTGGAACGACACCGCGGCGACGGGACCCAAGATCATTGTCAATCAGTCGGCCGCCGCGCTGCTTTTTCCAGACGGCAATGTACTGGGACGACAGATCAGCAAGCAAGAAGGCGACGCTTCTATCTCTTATGAAGTTGTGGGAGTAGTGGGCAATGCAAAGTATGAAGACCTGCGTTCGGTAGCGCCGCCGGCGGCCTACACTGCGATGATGCAGGACGACGATGTGCATTCGCCTTCGTACTACGCCGTGGTGCACACCGATGCGCCGCCTTCCCCTCTGGCTTCAGCCGCGCGGACGCTGGCCACTCGGATGGCGCCGGGAATTCCGGCTCCGGTCATGACCTCTATGTCCAGCGTAGTTGACGACTCGCTTAGCGCGGAACGCATCATGGCTCTGCTGTCGGTCTTCTTTGCGGCGTGTGCGCTGGCCGTTACCGCGGTGGGCCTCTATGGCACGCTGGCATATGCCACGGCCCGCAGGACCAGCAAGATTGGCATCCGCATGGCTCTCGGCGCTCAAAGAGCACAAGTCGTGGGGATGGTTTTTCTTGCGAATGCATCGGCGGCCGTCGCCGGCACGGTTGCGGGTCTCATTGCAGCGTTGCTGGCCTCCCGAGCACTCGAGAGCTTCCTCTACGGAACCTCGCCCCGCGATCCCTGGATCCTCGCCGGATCCGTCGTTGCCCTCGCACTCATTGCCAGCGCGGCTTCTCTTTTGCCTGCCCTGCGGGCCGCTCGTATCGAGCCCATGGCGGCAATCCGCTGCGAATAAGAGACCGTCCACGCAAGAGCCAAACGAACCAGAACCCCGTCACTAGGACGCGAAGTCGGCATCTCGTACAGTTGGCTTCCGAACGCCAGCCATCGCCATATTTACGAGACGCCCGTTATTCGTCCAAGCGAATTGCTTCCGGGTTGCCCGTCGTCATGTACGCGGAACCAGCGATGGCGCTTATGGTAGGTTGATCGAATGAAATGACTCATATGCCTGCTATGCTCGGCCACTGCCCTCCTATCGACGCCTCCTGCAATGGCGTACTGCCGCGTTCCCGCCTTGTCTGTGCGGAGTACTTTGCAAATCCGCTGGTTGTCGAAGCTACGCTCGTTCAAACCCGCGTTCTCCATGACAAAGGCGATCCTGAGGGCATATCCGCCATGTTTACACCTTGGGAGTTGATAGAGTTTTGCGCGGTTAGATTGCGGGAAACATCCGAATCAACGAGGGAAACGACAGCGGTCGCGCAACATTTGAATGGATTCCGGGCACAAAGTACCTATTGTTTCTCTCCTATGTGCAGCGCGAGAAGTCGTGGGCACTCGATGGGTGCGGTAACTCCGGTCCTCTCAGCGGTGCCGAAGCAGTATTGACCGAGATCGAGGGTATCAAGACGGCGCATGACGACGGCGTTATTGATGGAGTGGTGAGCCAACAGGCGCTGTCAACGCCTATTCCCGGCGTGCATGTGGAAGCGCAAGGGAATACGGGCCATTATGCGACCACGACCAACGAAAACGGCGAGTTCCAAATGAAAGTCCCCGCAGGTTGATATAGTGTCCGTGCGGTTAAGAGTGGGCTTTCCTTCGACACGGCCGACATCAGTTACGAAGACCCTCAAGCGAGTTCAATTGGAACCCGGGGGATGTGTCCAGGTCGAACTTGCTGGAATAGAAATCTCGCGATAGCTAGGCGGAGTTGACAGAGGTTAGGTCCTCGAGAACAGTGGTTGGCCAACCGGAAGTGATCCGCTTGGATGTGAGTCGGCAACTCGTACACTTGCCCCAATCTGCCTGCACCAGCCCGCCAAGTGTCCGATATGGCCGTTTCTCGTCCACTTGCCGAAGACAGATCGATCTGAATAGCTCAATATGAGTGACTCGGCCTGCTTGGCGTCATTCTAGACTCCACTTCCGAGCAGCGTCGATTGTCGACTCCCAACTATTGGCTTGCCGCCTGGCTCACTTCGCGCAGCAGCACCACGTCCGATTGGGAGACAACGCGAATCAATGCCAGCGACTTCCCGTCTGGCGACCAACTGAAGCTACGAAACGTCCCGGATCTGAAATTTGTGATCTGGCGCCCGGGTGAGCCATCCACTGGCTGCCCCCATATATTCGAGACCATCCAAACAAGTGAACCTTCGTTCAAACGCCCTTATGACGATCTACCAAAAAATTCTGCCTTATCCCGTGGACCACGGGATGGGGAGAAAATGGGGTTAGTTCCGATGCAGTGTGTCCGTATCCTATTGGTTCTCTTGGAGCACCGGACGGGAATTGAACCCGTGAATACTGGTTTTGCAGACCAGCGCGTTAGCCACTTCGCCACCGGTGCTCATTACTGCCTTCAAGGCGCGGCTCTTATCGGACGATAAGAGCCGCTCGTCTCAGGAAGGTCGGTTTTACGCCACTACCGCTTACTTTGCGGGTGTAGCCAGATCCTTCGTCGAAAGATACCACGTGTGCACATTCAGGCCGGCGCCTCCACCGTTGGTGCGCTTCGCGGCGTCCTCCACTGTGGCCGGAGCGGGAACGATGACCGGATCGCCCGGCTGCCAGTTGGCGGGCACTGAGACCGAGTTCGCGTCCACCGTTTGCAGGCCCTGGAAGATGCGGATCAGCTCATCCACATTCCGGCCAAGCTGCATCGGATAGTAGATGATGGCGCGGACTTTCTGCTTCGGATCGATGAAAAAGACCGCCCTGACGGTTGCCGTATCCGAGGCTTCCGGATGGATCAGGCCATAAGCCTCTGACACCTTCGTGTCGAGATCGGCGACTACGGGGAACTTCACCTTCACGCCGGCATACTGCTCAATGTCGCGCACCCAGGCGATATGTGCGTTTATGCTGTCGACCGACACGCCGATAAGCTGAACGTTGAGCTTGTCGAAGTCCTCGCTGCGGCGCGCAAACTCGATAAATTCCGTAGTGCAGACTGGAGTAAAGTCTGCCGGGTGCGAGAAGAGCAGGATGTATTTGCCCTTCGAGGTGTAGTCGCTCAGTTTGATGACGCCGCTGGTGCTCTTGGCCTCGAAGTCCGGCGCGAGTTCGTTAATGCGGGGTATGTGGCTTTCGGCTACTGTGCTCATTTGGGTTTCTTCCTTCCTGACGCTTGTTTCTGTTTCGGGGATTTCTGCCGCAAACTAAGAAACCCACCTCGGCATGATTTCTGCGGGTGGGCTAGTGCGCTTGTAACTTTGACTTCGCTCTAGAAACACACCCGCATGGTGCCACAGCGACAGCAGCAGCACAGACACATACAGGTTAGAGCAAATCTGGTCATAATCTTTGAATAACAGGAAGCCGGCATCTCCGCCGTACTTCTGATAATCGAGAATAGAACCAGAGGGAGTTCGTGTCAAACTCATGCCCATGCGCGAATTTGAGTATCAGCTTTGCGATGTGTTCACCTCCACTCCGTTCGAAGGCAACCAGCTCGCCGTCCTTCTTGACGCTGCTAGCCTCTCCACTCACCAGATGCAGGCGCTCGCGCGCGAAACCAATCTTTCTGAAACGACCTTCATCTGCCGTCGCGATCCCGCCGTGGAGCGCGAGCGGGGTGTCCGTGTGCGCATCTTTACCACGCAGGAGGAACTGCCCTTCGCCGGACATCCCACGCTCGGCACTGCAGCCACCATTCGCAGTTTGTTCCCCGAATTCGAGCAGGCCGACAGGATCGTGCTCGATCTGAACGCCGGGCGAGTGCCTGTAGTGTTTCCTCCCGAGCGAAATAAATCCCGCGCGGCCTTCGGCGAGATGACGCAGCCCGAGCCGGTTTTCGGCTCCATCCATGACGTAGTAACGATTGCGCTGCTACTCGGTCTGCGCGAGGAAGACTGCGCAACACAGCCTCCGCCACAGACCGTTTCAACTGGGCTGCCCTATTGCATCGTCGTACTCAATTCCACTGAGGCGCTCAGCCGTCTTCGAGTAAACTTGGTCGCCAGCGCGGAATATTTTCGAACGTCGGATGCCAGATTTTTCTATGTCATCGCACCAGAAGCGCCAGCCATCTGGCGTGCGCGCATGCAGTTCTACAACGGTGAAGATCCCGCAACCGGATCGGCTGCTGGCTGTGCCATCTCCTACCTTGTGCGACATGGAATTGCCGAGCCGCGCGCACCATTACACATTCGTCAGGGGCTTGAAATTCGTCGTCCGAGTGATCTTTACGTTTCTGCAAATTCCATTTCAGGAAAAATCACGGAAGTGCGCGTAGGCGGCAGCACAGTTCCTGTTGCAAAAGGGCGGTTTTTCCTTGAGTGATTCACACAGTTTCAACAGGCGAAAAAAGCCTCAACCCCAAGATTCACGGCGCGATTTCACATGGTAGTAAAACTGAGGCCCAAAATGGTCCATTTCTTCGCCTCATTTTCCCCGTTTACAGACCGTTCCGCTCTCCGTACTCTTGGCAAGCGTTTCGTCAACAAGAGAAGCGCGACTTTCGCCGAATTACACACAACTTAAGTAAGAGCGAGAGCGCTCTGCATGTGCGCTCGCCGCTGTCTGCCATGTTCCGGGAAGCACACCGTGAAAGCGCAAACAGCGAGCGATCGCAGGCAATCGTGCATGGGCTTCTTGCTCTCCGCATCCTGGTCCGACCCGGATCGCGGCCCCGCGTTGACGCGGAGGCAGCATGACAGTATTCGCTGCTTCGCCACTGCGGATGGAGCCGTATTTCCATTTTCGGGCCAGGGTGCGGTCACCAAAACCCTTGCTGGGCGCATGCCTTTAACGCGCGTGCCCGCACATAGAAACCCTCGCGTCTGCTGCGAGGAGCTAAGGAACACATGAGGCCTAAGAAGACCATCCTTTGCGTCGATCACAACGAACAGGCGCTGGCTGTTCGCAAATTCATGCTCGAAACTCGTGGTTATCGCGTAGTCACCGCTCTATCCAGTTATGACGCTCTTGAGATATTTCGCAATGGCGGAATCGATCTTGTGCTCAGCGACCTGGTCATGCCGCAGATGGACGGCAATGAAATGGTTCGTCGCATGAAAGATCTCTCTCCGGAAGTTCCGACTATCCTGGTGAGCGGCACAGTCAAAGCTTTCGAGCGCGCCAACCGCGCCGATGCCTTCCTTCCCAAAGGAGCCTGCACGCCGGTAGAGGTGCTCGAGCGCATCCGCGTCATGATTGCCCGCAAGCGGGGCCCCAAGAAAGTGCTGGTGCAGCCTGCGCTCGAACCATTACAACAGGCAGTGCATAATGAGGCCGTGCACACTGCAATTGCGTCTTGATGTCGGTGGTGAACGAAGCCTGAGCTGCCCTTCCATTTACAATCAACGAGTGCAGCCCATCATCCGCGCAGAACAGCTTAGCAAGATCTACCACACCGGAAAAATTGAGGTCCCGGCACTTCGGGAAGTATCGTTTTCGATCGAGCCGGGCGAATTTGTCAGTATCGTTGGCCCTTCAGGGAGCGGCAAATCCACGCTCTTCTACCTCCTCGGCGGCCTCGCCCGCGCCAGCGCCGGAAAAATCGTCATCGACGGAGTCGACTTCGCAGCCCTCGACGACGCCCAGCGCACGAAGATGCGCAGGTCGAAAATCGGCTTCATCTTCCAGAAGTTCAACCTGCTGCCCACGCTTTCCGCGCGCGCCAACATTGAAATCGCCTATGACATTTCCGGCCCCACCGACCCTCTCGACCCAGCTTATCTCGCGCACCTCTCGGACATGCTGGGCATCACCGGACGCCTCGATCATCGGCCTTCTGAACTCTCCGGAGGCGAACAGCAGCGCGTGGCCATTGCGCGTGCGCTGATCACGCGTCCAGCCATCGTGCTTGCCGACGAGCCAACCGGTAACCTCGATACAGTGAACTCCGACGCTGTCCTTGAAATGCTCCAGCGCTCCAACCGCGAGTTCAGGCAGACCGTGCTCATGATCACCCACAATCCTGAAGCCGCGACCATCGCCGATCGCATCCTGCACATGCGCGACGGCATCATCACCGGCATCGAGGCCGGCGCCGGCGCCGTAGCGTCGCACCAGTGGTGAGCACTTTATCTTTGAGGACTGTGGGACAGGGCCATCCAGAAACGGCAATCAATGCAGGCGTCGCGTTGACCTCTCGCAGACGCTGCCGATATACTCAATAAGTACCAAGCGGGAGTAGCTCAGTGGTAGAGCATCGCCTTGCCAAGGCGAGGGTCGCGGGTTCAAGTCCCGTCTCCCGCTCCAGTCAGCCGGGATCTGACCCACTCAATCCATTGCTGACTGGCTTCTTCATACCCCGTGAAGTAGTATTTCCTTTCCAGGGCGCGGTACCCAAGTGGTAAGGGAGAGGTCTGCAAAACCTTTATGCGTCGGTTCGATCCCGACCCGCGCCTCCAAACGTTTTAATATCAATTGCTTGGATCTCTCCTAGGAACGTAAAAGCGTTTACTTTTCGCTGATGGGCGGACCGAAAGAGGACGGGCAAATTGAATTGATTCATTGAGTTTGGTTGATCACGCAGTCGGATCCAGACCTTTAAGCCTGATGATGGTGTTCTTGGCTGCGAAGAAGCTGCGACACTGACCTCTCGTACCTCGTCCAGATGGGCTACGATCACCCCAATCTGAAACCGGCAGCTCCTGTCATATGCTAGCCATTCTCCAGATACAGAGAATTGAAAGGTCAGATTGGTGGTGCGACACTGAGTCCTCCGCGTGACTATCGGAGCGAGGAGTACACAATGCACGCGAGCACCATCCTTTTACAGCACTGTTCGACGCGCTTAACCAACACGACCATTGATCGATGGCTGGCTGTTTCTTACATGGCAAAAAGCAGATACATGCGATGTGGCACATGATTTGTCAAGGCGATATCCGAGCCGAATTCGAACTCGTTCATACGGACGATCAGAAAGGACAAGTTAGCCTGGTCGACGACTACACCTTTTCTGAAACTGGGCGCAAAGTGCATAACGTCATCGACTCGCATTTCAGTTTTCGAGACGGCAGGATTATCGAGCATCGTGACTTTTGCGATCCACTGGATGAGTGCCCCTTCGTCTTTCATACGGGGACAGGCGCGAGTCGGGTCTGGCTAATCGTAGGAAGGAAGATTGATCCGATGCCCAGGACGGCACCAACGGCCTCTATTAATGGAACGCGATTAGTCCGAAGTAACGTTGAGCGGTCAGGAAAAGACCATCTACCTTCCTAACGGCAGGACGGTTTCGTGAACATTACAATTTAGGGATTGTGTTGAGCTTCTCAGAGTAATACTCTGGCCTGCAGTTGCCGGGATGGGAATGGTTCTGTTTCGTACGCCCTTATCCAGCTTCTTGAGTAGCCTCGGGAAGCGCATGCAAAAACTGTCCGTGTTTCAAATCGAACTCGAACTCTCAACCCTGCCGGAATTCACGAGTACGTGGTCGGCTCCGCAGCTGTCCGACGTGAGGCAGCTGACTCCGGCTAACGAATTCTCCTCCCAGGCAACAGCGCTTCTCGATCAAATCAGAAACGACTATGGTTCCGATTACGCAGTAGTTGATCTTGGCACAGGACAGCAGTGGTTGACCTCTCGTCTCTTCATCTTCGCCATCTTGCTACGGAGGATGCGTGATCACGGTGCCTTGGATTCATGGCAAGCTACGCAACTCGTCCAAGGATTCTTAAAACAGATACAGCAGGTTGCGCCTCCACTTACGGATGCCGCAGAGTGGGTTTCGATCCCCACGCAACAGCTCTGGGAGCATGCGAAGTGGCTAGACGGATCGCGCTTGGAGCGTGTGTTTGCACAACTTCATCGGGACGTCGTCGATGCACGAATACCTTGACTTGGCCAGCGCAGAGCGGGCAAGAATTGCTCTTCGTCGTCCGGACTCATTTGTGGCAGTTTTAGATGGAGGATGGAAAGTTCAGGAATCTGATTGACCGGGGAGCCCTCCTCCAAGAACTTGGTGAGCGCTTTACAGAATCATCCGATCCCGAACCAATGGATTCTCGCAATTGATCCCTCTATTGGGCCTGAGCGAGATACCAACCCTTTAGATCTGAATTTTCTACCTCGCATCGCCGTCATTTCACCATAAACTTATCGGAGCTGAGGTTAGGAGAGACGTCTCATGAATTGCGACGTATCCGACCGCGAACTGCAGCGCATTTTCGGCGAACTCGGGTTTATCACTGGCTCTGATATGACCCTGCCGCTGATGCGGCAGGCGATCAAAGCCGCGTGCCTAAGCGATATCACGGTGCTGCTCGATGGTGAAACGGGAACCGGCAAACAGGTGCTGGCCTATGCCATTCACCAGTTGGATCAGAAGCGCCGCTCGCAGCCATTCATCACTGTTCATTGCGGCACCATTAGCGAAACTTTGGCGGAAAGCGAGCTGTTCGGGCACGAACGAGGCGCATTTTCCGGCGCCGTGCGTCCGCGCAACGGACTTTTTCAGGCGGCCCAGAGGGGAACTTTGCTGCTCGACGACGTCAACGATCTGCCGCA
Organism: Silvibacterium sp.; assembly: GCA_036264455.1. Taxonomy (GTDB): domain Bacteria; phylum Acidobacteriota; class Terriglobia; order Terriglobales; family Acidobacteriaceae; genus Silvibacterium. The sequence continues at coordinate 9,235 of DATAQX010000459.1, forward strand.
TTCGCTGCAGACGAAACTTCTCGATGTTCTGCAAAGGCGCGTCGTCCGCGCGGTAGGCTCGGATCGCGAGCTGCCCATCGACGTACGGGTGATGGCTGCGTCCAACCGCCGGCTCGACCAGCTGGTCCGGCAGAACAGCTTTCGGGCCGATCTTTATTACCGCCTTAACGTGGTTCACCTGTCATTGCGGCCGCTTCGCGAACGGACCGAGGATCTCGCCGCGCTCATCCTGGCGTTTGCGCGCCGTCACCGGGACGTCTTTCCGGGAATCACCAACGTGGAGCCCGAACTGACCGCTTACCTCTCACAGCAACGGTTCGACGGCAATATTCGCGAGCTGGAACATTGCGTACAGCGGATGTTGTTCGCCAAGGCGGAGGGCGTCTCGCTGGGACTTCG
>DATAQX010000463.1:0-7258 GCA_036264455.1 Silvibacterium sp.
CCTCGACAGGTTCGCCACAATTCGCTCCGCCCGCGCCGGCGAAGCGTTCCGCGGCGTTGCCCTGGCTCCCGAAGATGAGGACCACGGCTGGTAAAAAGCAATACCAGAGCAGCATCCTGGGGCTCCCCGTGCACTGTCAACTCGGGGAGCCTTGTTCCTTGTTCGCGCAAGTCGATGAGGTCTCAATTGTTAGCGTCAGGGTAACGCGCTTATGACAGAGTTCCGAGTGAGTTGTATGCCACGATCGCAGCGGTCGCAACGCCTGCGGCTTCGTTCTTGTCGCCAACTCTTCCCCAATCCCGTTGTCTCCAAGTAGCCCGTCGCTCGGGAGCAACGAAGGCGAAGATTGCTTGCCGATCTCTATATGCAAGGACGCGAACTGCTTAGTGGTTCTTGAATGCTTTCTTTGCAGCGTCGTCGATCACTGCTGTCACCTTTTGCTGGTTCTTCGAGGATGGACATGTGGCAGGTGGAGAGAATCGTCGTTGTACCTGAGAGGACGCAGCCGGTCTAAACGGTTGAAAATGCAAGCGCAGCGCCAAACCCACAGAACCATACGCCGCAGGTTCGAGTAGTTTCGTGTGAGCCTCCAGTTCGCTATCTATCGTTGCTTTGCCATAGACACTCACCTTCGCTCAGATGCTCTTCTCGGTGTGGCTTGGGCCGAAGCCGCCTAATCCGGAACTGAAGAAGGGATGACTCGGGCAGCAGAGCCAGCGCATGATTGCTCGCGGGGCTTTCGCATAGTCCAGATATGATTGAAAAATGGCAGTTTCCGCGCCCGAGCAAAAGAAAGTTCTATCACGACGCGATTTTCTGAAGATTGCCGGGCTGTCCGCTGTCGGCGCTGTCGCTTTGCCTTTGTATGCTGCGGAGATTTCGCGGCACGAAGTAAGCATTGAACGGCTTACGATTCGCCTACCACGTTTGCCGGAAGCGTTTGTCGGCTTAAAGATCGCGCAGGTTTCTGATTTTCACTATGCGGATTTCACAGAGCCGTTTTTTGTCAGGCGAGTGGTGAGTGAAGTGAACCGGCTGAAGCCCGATGTTGTGGCCTTCACCGGCGACTACATTACCCACGGCTTTTGGTCCATCGAGGAGACGATAAATTTCGCTTACAGGTGCGCGGAGATCATGAGCGGGGTTGAGAGTTCAGAGCGCTACGCGGTGCTGGGCAATCACGACTGTGCGCTTGCGGTATACATACCCGGGGTGACCGATGCCCTGGAGACGCACGCCATTCCGGTGCTCGACAATCGAGCGGTTCCGCTGGAAAGGGCAGGCAGCCGCCTGTGGTTTGCAGGCGTGGGAAGCGCCGTCTGTCATCGGACAAAGCTCGACAAGGCGATTCCCACGGCGTCCCGCAAGGACGGCGAGCCGGTGATTCTGCTGGCGCACGAACCGGACATCCTCCCCTGGGTAGCGCCGCGGCAGGATGTGGATCTGATGCTCTCCGGCCATACACACGGTGGTCAGGTGCGCATTCCGTTTTTGCCGCCGATGTTCCTGCCGTGGATGGGCCAGAAGTTTGTGGAGGGACTGTATCAACTGGACTCGACGCAACTCTACGTCAATCGCGGCGTAGGGACGGTCAATCTGCCCCTCCGCTTCAATTGTCCGCCGGAGATCACGCTGATCACGCTGGCGTGAGATACGCGCGTCAATTTTTCGAGCCTACCTACTCTGATCGCAGCGCAGTCAATGGATCGATACTCGCTGCCCGTCGTGACGGAATCACGCTCGCGGCAACCGCGACCAGTGCTACGCCCAGTGCTGAGAAGACATAGCTCGTCACATCGTATGGCTTCACTCCATATAGAGTTGAGGTCAGCGCTCTTCCCACCAGCAGCGCGAGCGGAATGCCAATCGTTACGCCAAACGCTGTCAGCATCAGGCTATCGCGCAGCACCATCCACACCACCTGGCTGCGTTGCGCGCCCACGGCGATGCGCACGCCAATCTCAACGGTGCGGTTGTTCACGCGATAGGCCAGAGTTCCATAAAGCCCCGTCGCCACCAGGACCACCGCCAGAAAGCCGAAGAACCCAGCGAGCCGCGCAAAGAGAATCTGCCGGGAGATGGTCAGATCATATTGCGCGCGCTGCGTCGTCGGCTGAATCAACGGCAGGTTGGGATCCATATCTGCTGCACGGCTTTGCGAGCTGACGGCAGAATGGCCAACGGATCGCCGTGGACGCGCATTTCGACATGCATTTTGCCGATGATCGGAATCTGGGCGTACATGTACCAAGCCATGGGGATCGGCTCTTCGTCGATACTGCGATATTTATGGTCCTTGACCACACCGACGATCGTCATGTTCCAGTTGATGCCGGTCGGTCCAACAAAATGCCCTAGAGGATTCTGATTCGGCAGGAAGCGTTTCGCAAACTCCTCATTAACAATGCCGACATGCGGCGACGCCGCAGTATCGGAATCGGCAAAGTCGCGGCCCGCAAGCACGGGCACGCCGAGAGTGGTGAAGAAGTCTGGACCCACGACATTGCTGCGCACCGTTCTCCCTGCGCCGTTCGCCGCGTCGGGCAGCTTTCCATCAACTTTCATATCGCTGTTCTCCGACCACCCGGAACCAAGGCGCTCATCCATGATGGTCACGGATTCCACACCCGGCAGAATACGCAGCTTCCTCATCAGCTCCTGGTAAAATGCGACACCTTCGGGAACCGACTTAATGTCTGGCTTCACTCCAAAGACGACAAGGCCTGCGACGCGCATTCCCAGAGGAGTGTTTTCCAGGTTACGTAGCGTGCGGACCAGCAGGCCTCCGCCAACCAGCAGCACCACGCACAGCGCCATTTGCAACGTGACGATGATTTTGCTCGTGCGCGATTTTCCTGCATCGGTATCGGAGGTCGCCGTGGATGTCTTCAGTGCCAGGGCTGGCCCGGCCGACAGCACAACCCGCAAAGGTGCTAGTCCGAATAAAAGCGCGGCAAGCGCCAGAATGCTCAGCGTGAAAATGAGAACGGTATGATCCGGCGCCAGGCTTGACTCGATCTGTGCCCAAGCCCCGAGTGCCTTCGTTGCAGAGGCGGCAAAGAGCCACGCAAGGATGCCTCCTGCAGCGACGAGCAGCAGGCTCTCGGTGAGTAGCTGCCGAAACAGCTCTCTGCGCCCCGCACCCAGTGCCAGCCGCACCGAGAATTCGCGCTGCCGCGTCGCATTTCGCGCCATCAGCAGCATGACGACGTTGCTCAGAGCCATAAGCAGAACAAGCCCCACCATTGTCATCAGCATCCGCAGCGGCTTGCCGTACATTTCGTCGTATCCCGGAAAGCTCTTCGCATCCTGCAGGCTGAGCGTCGGTCTCTTCTCACCTGCCTGCGGATTGCCAAGCCCGACATAGGCGGCCGTCTGAAATGCGGACTGGAGTTGCGCGACCGCCTGAGCTTTGGTTACGCCCGGGGCAAGACGGCCGAGCAGCCGCAGGCACCACCAGGTGTTATTTGCAATGTACGTTTTGCCATCCTCCGGAGGATTGCCCCACGCATTCAGTTCCGGGCGGCTCTGCAACGGAATCCAGAAATCGGTTGAACCGCCTTCCTCGACACCCTCAAAGCCTTCCACCGCAACCCCCACAATGGTCATAGGGATGCCGTTCACGTACAGCGTCTTTCCCAACACATCCGGATCCTGCGCGAAGCGCCGCGTCCAGTAGCTGTTGCTGATCACGACAATGGGCGCATGGTTCGTCTCGTCCTGTACGCTGAAACCGCGCCCGCGTGCCAGCTTTACGCCCAGGCCGGAGAAAAAGGTACCGCTGACCATGTCACCTTCCGCCTCCTCCGGCTGGGCTCCGTATCGGACTGCGACCTTGCTGGTAGACAGGGGCACGTAAGCCATCACCGGCGACAGCCCACGGTTTTGCTGTCGCAGGGCATCGTATACGGGGTACGAGAACGTTTCCTTTGAGTCGATCGTTCCCGTCCCAAGAGGCGGGTTGGACGTTCTCAGATACATCACGCGGCCTGGATCGGCCACAGGCAGCGACCGCAGCAGCACGGCATTCATGACGCTGAAGACAGCGGTGTTCGCGCCAATACCCAGCCCCAGCGTCAGTATGCAGACCAGCGTAAAACCGGGCGTCTTCCTCAGTTGTCGAATTGCGTATCTCAGATCATTGAAGAGTGCGGACATTTTGCCTCCCGGCGGTGGTGGAGAAGGAACAAGATATGCAAGCAAACCCGGGGCCATTGCCTCACGGGCAAAATCGCCTTGCTAACTTGTTGATGCACAGGCGCTTTGCTCGAAGGCGTCAGGGAGAACATCTGTCCACAGGCGAACTTCCGCGTTCACATCCGGACAGCGTGCCCCATATCGCTGAAGACAGCTAACCAAGACAATCGCGATTCGCGGGATAACCCTATGCCAAAGGCTCAAACAGGGTCCGAAGCCATGAAGTTATCCGGCTACGTCTTGCCCGCGAGTCATTTATAATAAAAGAGATTCCTGCGGTAACCAGGAAAATCTTTTCGCGCAGCCCGGGGTTCGCATTTTGGGCCGTGGGCCGGGAGCTGCCTGCGAGCGCTTCACAGTAAAGGTCGTCACTCATCCATGATTCGCTTCCTGCAAAAAGACAATCGCTTTGTCAAAGGCGTTTTTATCGTGATTATTTCGGTCGCCTGCATCACCATGGTGATCACGCTGGTACCCGGCGTTTTTAGCGACGACGCGGCCTCCACCGACACGTACGCGACGATCGGCCACGGCGGTCCGCTGGGCCGCTTTCTGCCGGCGACTGACGATATCTCAACCTCGGACGTACAAGAAGTGGCCGCGCGGATGATGCAGCGGCAACAGTATCCCGACTTTTTGCTGCCCATGATGATGCAGCGCGTAGGCCAGGGAATGATTCAGCAGCATATTGAGCTGCTGGAAGCAAAACGGCTGGGACTTGAAGCGACGGACGACGATGTACGGAACTTTCTGCACTCGGGAATCTGGGGACAGACATTGTTTCCGGGCGGGACTTACATTGGCGACGCGCAATATGCGGAGTTCGTCTCGCAACAGTTCAATATGACGCGGGACAAGTTTGAGAAAGAGATCAAGAACGAGATCGAAGAGAACCGGCTGCGCGCTCTAATTACGGGCGGCGTTACGATCTCCGACAGCGAAGTTAAGGACGCCTTCCGTCAGCAGGGGACCAAAATCAAGTTTGACTACGCGGTGCTGAGCTCGGAAGACCTGCTGAAGCAAATCAATCCCACGGATGCAGAGCTGGAGGCTTTCTTCAAGCAGAATGCGGCGAAGTATGCGAATGCCGTTCCGGAGGCGCGCAAGATTCAATACATAGCCTTCACGGACAGCAATCTGCCGCACGGAGTTTCGCAGGTGACGGATGCGGAGATTCAGCAGTACTACAGCCAGCACCTGAAGGAGTATCAGCTTGAGGACCAGGTGAAGGTGCGGCATATCCTGATCAAGGCGGACGGGATCGACGCGAAGGCCGATGCGGCGGCGAAGGCCAAGGCACAGGGCATCCTCGATCAGCTGCATCATGGCGGCAATTTTGCCGACCTGGCGAAGAAATACTCGGACGATCCAGGCAGCAAGGAACAGGGCGGCGAGCTCGGTTTCCTGAAGCGCGGCGCGACGGTTCCCGAATTCGACCAAGCTGCGTTCTCACTGCAGCCGGGACAGCTCTCGGGACTGGTGCGGTCAAAGTACGGCTATCACATCATTCAGGTGGAAGAGAAGCAGACGGCGCACACGCGGCCGCTGGATGAGGTGAAGGCGACGATTCAGGCAGCTCTGACGCGGCAGAAGGAAGGCGAGCAGCAGCAGGCCTTTGCGCAGCAGCTGGCCGCAGAAGCGCAGAAGAACGGCCTGGCGGCGACGGCAGCGGCGCATCATCTGCAGGTGGTAACGACCGAATTTCTGTCACAGGAGTCGGTGATTCCGGGATTGCCGGATGGATCGAAGCTGCTGGCCGATGCTTTCGGTGCGAAGAAGGGCGGTCCGCCGCAGGTGTCGACTACAGGTGAAGGCTTTGCGGTCTTCCAGGTTGCCGATATTCAGGCAGCTCATGCGCCAAACTTTGCCGATTTCAAATCGCATGTTCTCGACGATTATCGGCAGCAGCAGCTTCCACAACTGCTGGCCCAAAAGACCAACGAGCTGGCCAATCGGGCAAAGGCTGAGAACGACCTGGCGAAGGCAGCCAAGGAAGCAGGAGCCACCCTCAAGTCGAGCGACCTGGTGGGCCGCGACGCGCAGGTGCCGGAACTTGGCGCACTGGCGAGCACTGCCCCGCAGCTGTTTGACCTGACCGTGGGACAGATCAGCGGGCCCATCAACACCGGTCACAGCGGCATTGTCGCCAAGCTCACCGACCGGCAGGAGCCCACAAGCGACGAGATTGCGAAGAACTTCGACCAGACGCGGGAAGCACTTCTTGAGCAGCGCCGCGAGGAGATGTTTTCTGTGTTTATCTCCAGCCTTCAGGAGAGGTATCAGAAGGAAGGCCGTATCCGGATGAATCGCCGGGCGCAGCAGCAGCCTCCGTTAGGTGGGCGTTCGCCGATCTAGCAGATCCGGCAATCGGCACGTTCATGCAACCGGGCCCGTAGTTTTCGAATCCTTCGAAGCGCGGGCCCTTTCTTTTTCGAAGCCTGCAGGATGATTCTTTATGCCTTTCGAGCGCTCTTCGGGACTGTTGCTGCACATAACCTCACTGCCCTCTTATGGCGGCATCGGCGATTTTGGTCCGGCTGCGTATGCCTTTGCGGATTTTCTTGCGGAGGGGAAACAGCGGCTCTGGCAGGTTCTGCCGCTGAGCCCTACGGGATACGGCAACTCGCCTTATGCGGCGCTTTCCGCTTTTGCTGGCAATCCCCTGCTCATTTCCCTCGAATATTTGTCCGATTGGGGATGGATTGACGGAGAACGGATTGCACATCTGCCGGGTCGATCGGGCGATGTGCGGTGGGACGAGGCGTTCAATAAAAAGTTGCCACTGATTGAAGAGGCAGCGCGTAATTTTCTGCATCACCACGATCGGGAACAATGGGCCCGTTTTGAAGGCTATTGCCGGATGAATGGCACGTGGCTGGACGCCTTCGCCTTCTACAGCGTGTTGCGGAAGAAATTCCAGAATGCCTCATGGAACACCTGGCCCACAAAGCTTGCGCATCGTGATCACAAGGCACTGGAGAAGATCCGCACGGAACACGGTGAAGAGCTAGCGATTCAGCAGATAATCCAGTTTGCCTTCGATCAGCAGTGGTGCAGGCTG
>DATAQX010000482.1:0-6711 GCA_036264455.1 Silvibacterium sp.
GGAACTCCAATCCCAGCAACTTCGCGGCGCTGTAAAGAGGCCACGCATGCGGATGCATATTCATCACGGGGAAGTCAGTCCAGTTCACGCCCCAGTCCGATCGCTCCTTAGGGTCGGGTGAACTCGGATCGGCGTGGCGAGTTTCGCCCGGGTGTCTCGATAGCACGGAGTTGTATGTGTCGGGTCCGCTCCAGATGCCGTACCAGATATCCGGATATGCCTCAGCGTGACGCGCGAGCGAATTCTTCTTCCACTCGTCCCAGGCCATTGCACCGTTCGCGGTGGCCAAAGCCCAGATGAGGGTTCCGTTGATCGATGGCCACACGCCACCGTTTTCGCCGAAGCCGAGAGGCATGTCCATCTTCGGAGTGCCATCGCTTTGCAGCATAGCGCCGATAGGCGAAGGCTGGCGCACCAACTTGTTCAGGCCGTCGACCAGGACGCCGGTTTGTTGCGGCGTGGCGGCGCCGCCGATAATTGCCCACGGCTGCGGTTCCAGCCAGACCTGCTCTTCTCCGAGCCAGCCAAGATGCGGCCCGAGCCAGGCACGGCGGAACCAGCGTCCTGTCCACTGCGCACGCAGTGCGGAGCGCTGGGCTTCGGCCTTGGTATGGGCACGTTCAGCTTCCTGGCTATTGCCCACGTAACTAAGCATCCGTCCGTAATAGTCAAGCACGTAGCAAGCCATGGAGGCATTCAGACTGCTCTCGGCCTTTTGCCTGACCTCTTCGGAGAGTGCCGGCGGCACCTGACTCAAAACGACCTCGTCATTCCAGTCGCCATTGAACAGGCGAACCAGGCCGTGTTCTCCGACCCCGATCGTATCCACGAAATGATGAAAGGAGCGCAGGACAAGTTCGCCAACGGTGGGATCGTCCGGAGCAGTTTGCAGGCGAGGATATCTGGGGATCTTCTCATCCAGGAAGCCTTTGTCGCGGGTAGCAAGCACGTACTCGCTGACCAGCCAGAGCAGCCACAGCTCCTGGTCGCTCGGGTGAAAGACAGCCGGCATCGGCACGCCGCTCCCCACAATGCCGTAAGGAATGGAACCGTCGGCCTGGATCTCTTTGAGCGTGTAACGAAGGATTCCACGAACAACTGCAGGATCACTGAAGACGAAGGGCAGAGCATGCTGGAGCGGATCGCGAGCAGCTCCCTGGAAACCCAGGATGTACTGGTATACGTGTCCCTGGGAAAGAATTGGCTCGCGGAAGAAGCTGTCGTAGGTAAGGTTGCCGCGGAGATAATAATGATGCCAGGATGTTTCCCGTTCCACCCATGGCTCGGCTGATGTTCTCATGCGAAGGCCCGCAGTCTTCCACGCTTCGCTGGAGCGCGACCAGTGCTGTGCCACATCCCCTGAGTACTTGGCAATGAGACGATCGAGATCGAATCCTTCTGACAAATATCCGTAGAGAAAGGCGAGGGTGTGCGTCTTGCTAGGTTGAAGGTCGAATACGCGCTCAAGCAGGTGCGCACTGTCCGGGCCGGTTGTGCCGAGATCATCATTGAGCCGGGCTGCGAGACCCGAAGGCCGCTCCACACCGCCCGAGCCAAAGAATGCCGCTGCATCGGTGGCGAAGCCGTCCGCCGGTGCATCGAGTGAAACCAGAAACGTAGGCGAAGGGCTCAGGTCTTCCATCGTGGAGCGGGGATCGTAGTTCGGCAACGGGCCACCGAAAAAGCCGTTGGGGTTGTTCTTAAGAAATGCTTCCACCTTTTCCCACGCCTGAATATCTTCGGGCGAGCGGCCCAGAAAGGTTTGCGATTCAACCAATCCTCGCCCTCCTGCGACTTTCCGGAAGTGGTGCGCAAACCGTGCACCGAACTGGCGTCGAAGGGCAGCGGTGCGTTTCGCGTCGCCGAGGACGCCTGCCTGCATCCATGCTCGATAGGAAAACTGATAATTCAGGCAGTTCCAGTACTCCACCCAGCGGCCGCGAACCGGCTCCGTGCCGTGATTCGTAATGCTCACCATGGAGACCAGCACGGGGTCATCGCCAAACGGAGCGAAGATAACTTGATCAACTTCGTAACCGTGTCCTGCCACGGTCTTTTTCAAATATCCTTCGCCGAAAACCCTCTCGAAGCGCTCGCCATTTCCGGGATAATACGTGCTGAGTGATGTCTTCCCATCGGTGAAGTAGCCAATGCCAGCGCCATATCGGCCATGCTCTGGCGCGTAGTCGTTGAGGAATTTCGGCGAGCCTTCATCCTGCCGAACCTGCACATACCCGTAGTTCGATACGACCGCTACCAGCCGGTCATTACCTACCTGATGCAGATGATCAGCCGGCTCGCGCCACTCCCTGTGGACCGGGCTTAGTGCTCTGGCCTCTGTCAGTTGATCGCAGGTGTAGCGATATGCCGGCAGGCCGAAAGAATCCGTGATCCATTCGCCGAAGTTGCCGGAGCCGTAGGCTTGCGATGAGCCTGGCCGCGTCGTCTCGGCCGCCGCGATTTCTGCGCTCGAAAGCAACGTCGTCAACCTGGGAAAAATAAACCTTTGGGAGAATCCCAACCCCGCAGCACCAAGAAACTGGCGGCGATTCATTGACGATTTCTCTCCCGCCTCGCGAACCGGATTCCCCACTCACCCATGCAGAGAAAAAGGCCAATTCAGAGGCCCAACTTCCCCTCTCGCGATTCTCTGACCGACGCAGAATTCGCGATTTCGCCCCAAAATGCGCCCAAATATCCGAGTTAAATTAATCACTGGCGGAGAGAGGGGGATTCGAACCCCCGGTAGAGCTTTTGACCCTACAACGGTTTAGCAAACCGCCGCCTTCAGCCACTCGGCCATCTCTCCAGCTATTTGGTGACAGAACAAGTATATAGGATCGCCCAATCATTCGGTTTAAGCCTCGCTGCCTTGTTGCATTTTGTAGACAATCTTTCACTGACCGAGCCTTCCGAGCATATGTCACCCGCTCTTCCCTCATTTTTGGATCGAGCCGCGTCATTTTTCACGATAGTCTGAGTTCTGGAGACCACCAAGGTCACACCGCTATTACAACCCGTCACAAAGACCGTGAAGGTACGGAGAAGGCTGCGGCTTCTGCCCCTTATCGCCGCCACCTATTTCATGGTTTCCGGCGGTCCCTATGGTATTGAAGACATCCTGGGCGGCGCAGGCTACCTCAAGGCTCTTGCCATTCTGCTTGTCCTCCCCGTTATCTGGAGTTTTCCTACCGCACTCATGATCGGTGAGCTCGCCAGCGCCATCCCTGCTGAAGGCGGTTTCTATGTCTGGGTGCGGCGCGCGATGGGCCCTTTCTGGGGATACCAGGAGGCGTGGCTTTCTCTGACCGCCAGCATTTTCGACATGGCCATTTATCCCACTATCTTCGTGCTCTACCTCGGCAGGCTCTTTCCCGCTTTAACGGCAGGCTCGCGCGGCACATTATGGGAGCTCGCTCTGATAGCGATCTGTTGTCTGTGGAATCTGCGTGGTGCGCCAGTTGTCGGTGAAGGCTCCATCGCCTTGTTGGTCGTCCTGCTTGCGCCTTTCGTCGTCCTGGTTGCTGCCGCCGCATGGCACGGCTGGCATCTTCATGCAAACACCGCATGGACATCGACAAAAACGAGTGGCGAAGGCCTTTCCACTGCCATTCTTGTAGCCTTGTGGAACTACATGGGCTGGGACAACGCCTCGACCGTCGCCCAGGAGGTCGACAACCCACAACGCAATTATCCCCGCGCTATGTTCTTAAGCGTAACGGCCGTGGCTGTCACATATGTCGTTCCGCTCACCGCCATTGCCTTCGCTGGTCTGGGAATCGCCCAGTTTACAACTGGCTCCTGGGCCGATGCGGCAACCGCGCTGGCCGGCCCATGGCTGGGAGTCGCCATCGTATTCGGCGGCACCATTACCGGGTTGGGCATGTTCAATGCTCTGACGATGTCCTACGCGCGCGTGCCCATGGTGCTTGCCGAGGACGGGATGCTCCCGTCCTCTCTGGCGAGGCGCAATCGCAAAGGAGTGCCCTGGGTTGCGGTGCTGGTTTGCGCTACCGCCTGGGCTCTGGCCCTCCAGTTCAGCTTCGAGCGGCTCATCGCAATCGACCTGATGCTCTACGGCGGCAGCCTCATCCTGGAATTCGTCGCGCTCGTAGTGCTGCGCATACGTGAGCCCAACCTTGCGCGCCCTTTCCGCGCCGGCAATCTTGCCCTCGCCATCGCTCTTGGGGTTATGCCCACCGCGCTCATCATCTACGCCGCGTTCACGGCTCGAGATGAGCGCATGGCGCATATGCCGGCCTTGCTCTTCGGACTATTGGTGGCTCTCGCCGGACCCGTCTTCTATTGGATTTCACGCAATGTATGGTCCGGGCCCGCTGTTCCCAAAGATCTCCAGCCCGCCTCATCTGGTGATTAGGCCCTTACTTCTTGGCCGCCTTGTTCTCTTTAAAATTAGCCGCGGACCATGCGACCCGGTCACGCGCATATGCGGCGTCATGCCATCCGTGGATCTCCACACGCTTGCCTTCAAGGTCTTTGTAGATCGAGAAAAAGTGCGTAATCTCCTTCAGCATATGTGGATAAATTTCCGAATAATTCCACACATTGGTGTACCGCGGATTGTTCTTGCCCACAGCTAGCACTTTCTCGTCCAGCACGCCCTGGTCCAGCATTTCCAGCAGGCCAATGGGGCGAACCTGCATCACACAGCCCGGAAAGCTCGCCGCATCTACCAGGACCAGCACATCCAGTGGATCGCCGTCGTCGCTCAATGTAGAAGGAATAAACCCATAGTCGCCCGGATAGTGAACAGGAGAATAAAGATTGCGGTCCAGCCGAAAAACGTGCAACTTCTTGTCGTACTCATATTTATTAATCCCCTCAGCGGGAATCTCGATCACCGCTTCTATGACTTCGGGCATCTTGTCGCCAATCGGCAGTTCCAGATAGTTGACCATGGTTTTCCTGTGTTCAGAGTTGGCCCGCGCTGCTATTGGAGGCGCGTAAGCGGAATGTATCAGAGTTTATAATCGGGCACGATGAAGGCTCATGTCTACGTAACTCTCAAGCAAACCGTCCTCGACCCACAGGGGCAGGCCATCCACAATGCCTTGACGAAGATGCAGTATCAGGGAATAGAGGATATCCGCCAGGGCAAATATTTCGTGCTGAAACTCAGTGACGAGCTCGACGCAGCCGCTGCCAGCGCAGAGATCGAGCGCATCGCTCGCGAGGTCCTCACCAATCCTGTGATCGAAGAATTTACTTTCCACCTCGAAGAAGGCGACTAGCCGGGTGACCCGCCTTCCGAGAAGCTAAGGCGGGTTTTTCTTTCGCTACTCATAAATTTTTTGTCATCCTGAGCGCAGCGCGAAGTCGAAGGACCTGCATTTTTGCGGCCGGTGCCCTGAGCCCTGTGTCCTGAGCTCTGGGCAGAGTGGGAGACTGCTGCCATCCATATAATTGAAACTCTATGTGTGGAATCGTCGGCTACGTCGGCAGCAAGCAGGTTGTCCCTCTCATCATCGAAGGCCTTCGCCGCCTCGAATATCGCGGTTATGACTCAGCCGGCATCGCAGTAGGCGGCAACGGCGCAGGACTTGAGCTTCGCCGCGCTCCCGGCAAGCTGCGCAATCTCGAAGAAGTCATCCGCGAGCACCCGCTCGACGGTACCTACGGCGTCGGACACACCCGGTGGGCAACGCACGGCCGTCCCACCGAGGAGAATGCCCACCCTCACCGCGACTGCACCGGTCGTATCGTCGTCGTCCACAACGGCATCGTTGAGAACTATCTCGCCCTCAAGCATGAGCTCGCCCTTGAAGGCCACAAATTTGTAACCGAGACAGATACAGAAATCATCGCCCACCTCATCGAACAGGAAATTGCCTCTGCCGCGGCGTCCGGCAAGACCATGCCCCTTGAAGAAGCCGTGCGCCGCGCCGCTCGCCGCCTCACGGGAGCCTATGCCATCAGCGTCATCTCCGCCGACGAGCCCGATAAGATTGTCTCCGCCCGCAACGGCCCTCCGGTTGTCATCGGCGTTGGAGAAGCCGAATACTTCGTCGCATCCGACGTGCCGGGCATTCTCCACCACACCCGCAATCTCTGCTTCCTCGCTGACGGAGACGTAGCCATCCTCACGCCCTCCGGAGTTGAGCTCACCGATCTCCAGGGCAACCGCGTCGAACGCGCTCTGCAGCGCATCCTGTGGGACCCGATCCAGGCGGAAAAGGGCGGCTACAAGCACTTCATGCTCAAGGAAATCTTCGAGCAGCCGCGCGCCATCCGCGACACCACCCTCGGCCGCATTTCACTCGACACCGGCAAGGTCTTCCTCGACGAGATGAAAATTTCCGACGAGGAATTCCGCCGCGCGTCCAGGATCAACATCGCTGCCTGTGGAACAAGCTGGCACGCCGCCACGGCAGGGAAGTTCATGATCGAGCGTCTGGCCCGCATTCCCGTCGAAGTCGATTATGCCAGTGAATACCGCTACCGCGACCCCATCGCCGATCCCGCCGCGATCGGCCTGCTCATCACCCAATCCGGCGAGACCGCCGACACTATCGCCGCCCAGCGCGAAATGATCGCCAAGGGTTCGAAGACCATCGCTATCTGCAACGTCGTCGGCGCCATGATCGCCCGCGAGGCCCACGGAACCATCTACACCCACGCCGGGCCCGAGATTGGTGTCGCTTCTACCAAGGCCTTCACCGCCCAGATTGTTGCGCTCTTCCTTTTCGCCCT
>DATAQX010000519.1:0-6332 GCA_036264455.1 Silvibacterium sp.
AATGCCTCATGGAACACCTGGCCCACAAAGCTTGCGCATCGTGATCACAAGGCACTGGAGAAGATCCGCACGGAACACGGTGAAGAGCTAGCGATTCAGCAGATAATCCAGTTTGCCTTCGATCAGCAGTGGTGCAGGCTGCGCGCATATTGCAGCCAGAAAGGCATCAAGCTGATCGGCGATGTTGCGATTTTTGTGAACTACGACAGCGCCGATGTGTGGACAAATCCCGGACTGTTCGAGCTGAACGAGGACCTTTCGCCGATTCGCGTCGCCGGCGTGCCCCCGGATTATTTCTCGAAGACGGGGCAGCGCTGGGGTAATCCGCTATACCGGTGGGATGTACTGGAGCAGCAGGGCTTTGCGTGGTGGATCGATCGCATACGCCGGGCCGAATCGCTTTATGACATTATTCGTCTCGATCATTTTCGCGGGTTTGAGGCATTCTGGGCGATTCCGGCGGAACATTCAACTGCGGTGCACGGCGAATGGATCAAGGCTCCGGGTGAAAAGCTGTTTCAGCGTCTGCGCGAGGAACTGGGAGAGCTGCCCTTTATCGCAGAAGACCTGGGTGTCATCACCGCGGAGGTCGAGGCTTTGCGTGAACAGTTCAATTTTCCAGGCATGCGGATTTTTCAGTTCGGATTTGCAGATCGTCATGCGCACAACTATTTGCCGCACCGGTATGTCCAGAACACCGTTGTCTACACCGGCACGCACGATAACAATACGACGCGCGGCTGGTGGGAGCATGAGGCGACCAAGTTCGAGAAAGACGCCGTGAAGACCTATCTTTGCCCGGCGAAAAAGGACGTAGTGTGGACGATGATCCGCGCCCTGGAAGCGTCCGTTGCCGATGTCTGCATCGTGCCGGTGCAGGATGTTCTTGACCTCGGCACGGAGGCCCGGATGAACATGCCCTCGAGTTCGGGCGATAACTGGAGCTGGCGATGCCCGGAAGGCGCTTTGACAACCGAAATCGCCCTCAGGCTGGCGGCCATTGCAGAAGTCACCGACAGGGACATTCCTCCAAAGCCCTATTTTCAGACCATCACGACAGCGCCGGAGCAGAACGAGGCGTGACTTTACTTGGCGACCGCCGGTCGACGAGAATGAATGAAAGACCAGACAAGTCCAGGAGCCAATATGCCGCTATCCGGTGAAGCCATTCGCATGATGAATTATGTTGACGATGTTGCCGTCACACTGCGCCGCATTCTGACGCTTGTGCCAACACTTACGCCCGAAGAGCGCCAGCGCGTCAGCGAATATCTGACCCAGTCCAAGCCCGCCGTCGAAACCGTGCAGGTGGCATTGCAGGCAAAATAAGCGGCGGGACTGCCCACCCGTCACATTTATTTCTTATTAAGTTTTTTTTGCTCACCGGATCCTTTTCACAGACGTCTCACGGCTGTCTGAATCCGGTCTTTCGGGGAACCCGGAACCCCGGGCGCACGTATTGGTAAATGACACATGCAGAGTCTGGGCGATACTTTCGGACAAGTCTTTCGCGCGATCTGGGCGAACAAGCTGCGCTCGTTCCTCACCATGTTCGGCATTGCCTGGGGCGTGGGATCGATGCTGCTGCTGATCTCGGTCGGCGAAGGGTTTCGCTCGGGCAATCGTCGTCAGCTTGCCAGCTTCGGCAATGACCTGATCATGATGTGGGGCGGGACGATTCCGGCGGTGCCGAATCAGCACACCGGGATGCGGCCCTACAACCTGACGGTGAGCGATGCAGAGGCGATTCGCACCCAGGCGCCCGACGTACGGGCGGCCGTGGCCCTCATCAACCGCGACGATATCAAGCAGCAGAGCCAGTATCAGACCGCCGGCGGTGATGTCATCGGTACAGAGCCGAATTATGTCGATATTCGCTTTCTGCCCATGGCCGAGGGGCGCTTCCTGAACGATGACGATATGAAGAACCGGAATCACGTGATCGTGCTGGGTCAGAAGAGCGCACAACTGTTGTTTCCTGGGCGTCCTGCGATGGACGAGATCGTCACCCTGAACGGGACCCGGTTTACCGTCGTCGGCATTGCCGCCAAAGCCGGCCACGGAAACAATGAAGGCGAGAATCAGAAAGTCTATATCCCGCTTCCGGTGATGCTGCAGATGTTCGCGCTCAAGGGCGAGAATATCCCGCTCGATTCGGTGACCTCGATTCAGTATCAGCCGCGGATTCGCGGGGACAACCTCATCGCCAAGAAACAGGTGCATCAGATTGTGGCGCGGCGGCATGGGTTCGATCCGGAGGCCCCGGAAGCCTTCAACGAGTGGGACACCATTCGAACCGAACAGATGGTAGGCAAGATCTTCACGGCAATGGACGTCTTTCTCGGCGGCGTGGGCATTGTGACGCTGGCGCTTGGCGCGGTCGGCATCATCAACATCATGCTGGTTTCGGTGAGCGAACGCACGCGGGAGATCGGCCTGCGCAAGGCTATCGGCGCGACCAGCCGCAGCATCCTCTTTCAGTTTTTTCTCGAAGGGCTGATCCTGACTGGGGTGAGCGGTCTGATCGGCATCGGGGGAGCGGCGCTCTTCATGTATCTGCTGCACGCGGCGATTGGCCAGGGTGTGCAGGGATTCGATCCGCCGCAGCTGGTTCCCTGGTCGGCGGCGCTGGCGATCGTAGCGCTCAGTGTGAGCGGAATTATTGCCGGGCTGTACCCGGCGGGGAAGGCCGCGGCACTCGAGCCGGTTGAGGCGCTGCGCCGGGAATAAGTAACGACAGGAGTTACATTATGCTGCGCGATCTGTGGAGACAGGCATATGACGCGATGGTGTACAACCGCCGGCGCACCTCGATCACCATGGTCGGGATGGCCTGGGGCATCGCCACGGTCGTGCTGCTGCTGGCCTATGGGTCGGGCTTCGGCCGGGCCATCGAGGCCATCTTCGCGCAGTGGGGCACGCAATTGATCGGCGTCTTTCCCGGCCGGAGTTCGGAGCAGGTTGGCGGCTCGAAAGCCGGCGTGCAGGTCCGCTTTACGCAGGAGGACCTCGATCGCCTTGAGCAGACGGTTCCGGGAGTAAAACATGTTACGGCCATGCTGTCCAAGGATGTTCCGGTGGCGAACGAACTGCATACCTACACGTGGACAGTGAACGGCTATCGCCCTATCGTTCAGGAAATTCTGGTACTGGACATCGACTATGGGCGCTTTTTTACGGATGAAGATGACGCGAACCGCGCTCATGTTGCGGTCATCGGCTCAGAGGCGAAGACCAAGCTCTTCGGCGGGCAGTATGCCATCGGCCAGCACATCCGGCTGAATGGCATCAGCTTCGAGGTGATCGGCGTGCTTCAGCCGAAGATGCAGGAGAGCGAAGACAACGTCAATCGCCAGGTCTACATTCCGCTCAGCACTATGAGCGACATCAAGGACCCCAAATATTTCGACGGCTTCTGGCTCAACTACAACGGAGATCACGCGGCGGTGCAGCAGGCAATCCGCAATACACTCGCCGCGGCGCATAACTTCCGCCCGTCGGATCATCAGGCTATCTTTGTGGCCGATCTCGAGCAGCAGCTTACACAGTTCAAGATCGTGACTATTGCGCTCGAGGTGCTGCTGCTGTTCATCGGCGCGCTTACGCTGGGCATTGCCGGAATCGGCCTGATGAACATCATGCTGGTGGCCGTGCAGCAGAGAACCAGGGAGATCGGCATCGAAAAAGCGCTGGGCGCCCGCAAGCGGCACATCCTGATCCAGTTCCTTGCCGAATCGCTGGTAATCACCGGGATCGGCGGAATGGCTGGAATTGTGCTGGCCTATGCGGTTTCAATCGCTGTGGGACGCATCACCTTCTACAGCGCCATGGCTGCGCATGCCGAGGCAGCCGATATCCAGCTTCTGATCTCGCCGCTCATTGTGGTCATCGCCACCGGGATATTGATCGTGGTGGGGCTGGTGAGCGGGATGATTCCGGCGATCAAGGCCGCGAATCTGAATCCGATCGAGGCACTGCGGTACGAGTAGCCATCGGCTGATCGCCGGCCAGTTGGACCCAAAATTTCTCCAGAACACAACCTACAGGAAATCAAGCGATCATCTGAGACAATTGCTCTCGATCGTTGCCAGCAGATTTGGTCGGGTTAAAGCTCTGTGCAGCGCTTTTGAGATCCTCGATGAACCTGAAGGACTGGTTACTCTCCGATATTCGTTTGCCTCACGGCGTCCATCGCGTTTCGGAACCGGAGCATGCGTGGTGGCGCGTCATGTGCCTCACCGGGGTGGATTATTTTTCCACACTTGGCTATCAGCCCGGAATCGCCTTCCTGGCGGCGGGAATCCTTTCTCCGTTTGCCACATTTGTTCTTGTTCTGGTGACCTTATTCGGAGCGCTTCCGGTATACCGCCGGGTAGCGGAAGCCAGTCCCAATGGGCAAGGCAGCATTGCCATGCTCGAAAAGCTCTTTCCCCGCTGGACGGGCAAAAGCTTTGTGCTCATCCTGCTGGGCTTTGCGACGACCGATTTCGTTATCACCATGACGCTTTCGGCCGCCGACGCCGCTACTCACTTCGTTCATAATCCCGCGACCCCGCTTTGGATGCAGAGCCAGATGGGTGTGACCCTGATTTTGCTCGCCCTGCTGGGTGCTGTGTTTCTGAAGGGCTTCAGGGAGGCGATCGGGATCGCGGTCGTGCTGGTGGGTGTATATCTGGCGCTGAATGCGGTCGTTACCGTGGTCGCGCTCGGGCATCTCCTCGAACATCCGAAGGTTATCTCGGAATGGCGACACGCTCTTTTCAGCGCGCACAGCGATCCGCTGGCCATCGTTGGCATTTCGTTGCTCTTGTTTCCCAAGCTGGCCCTGGGACTCTCCGGCTTCGAGACCGGAGTTGCCGTTATGCCCCTGGTGAAGGGGGCTGATCTCGAGGGCCGCATTCGCAATACACGCAAGCTGCTGGCGACGGCCGCCGTCATCATGAGCATTTTCCTGATGGCCACCAGCCTCGTGTCCACGCTGCTGATCCCGGCAAAAGCGTTTGAGGATGGCCAGCCCGCTAACGGCCGCGCGATGGCTTACCTTGCTCATCTCTATCTGGGAAGCGGATTCGGCTCACTCTACGACATCAGTACGATATTGATCCTGGCTTTTGCCGGCGCATCGGCCATGGCAGGCCTGCTCAACCTGATTCCCAGATATTTGCCACGCTTCGGCATGGCGCCAGAGTGGGCGCTGGCGTCCCGTCCCCTGGTACTCGTCTTCACGGCGGTGGCATTTACCGTGACATGGCTCTTCGATGCGAACGTCGATGCACAGGGAGGAGCCTATGCGACAGGTGTCCTGGTTCTAATCACTTCCGCGTCATTTGCCGTAACTGTCTCAGTCTGGAAGCAGAGGCTTCGCTGGCCATACCTTTTCATCGCTCTTCTCTTCGTGTACACGACCATTGTAAATATGGGCGAGCGTCCCGAAGGCATCAAGATCGCGTCGTTCTTTATCGTCGCTATCATCCTGGTGTCCCTTGTGTCCAGGGCGATTCGTTCCACCGAGTTGCGCATCACAGGTGTTCATCTCGATGTGGAAGCCGCGGCCATGCTATGCGAGGACCCCGACCAGCTGTTCCGGGTGGTCGCGAGCAAACCGCAAAACGGAGTGGAAACCGACTGG
Source organism: Silvibacterium sp. (assembly GCA_036264455.1). Taxonomy (GTDB): domain Bacteria; phylum Acidobacteriota; class Terriglobia; order Terriglobales; family Acidobacteriaceae; genus Silvibacterium. The sequence continues at coordinate 5,630 of DATAQX010000519.1, forward strand.
GACGAAGCCGACGCACAGATTCGCTACCTGCACAATCTCAGCTCGGACGAATGTCTGTTCTTCTTTGAGGTGGAACGCAGCGATTCTTCGGAGTTTGAGGATACTCTGACCGTACATGCACGAAAGGTAGGGAGCCACCGCATTCTTTTTGCCAACAGCCCCGTGGTTGCAAATTCCATCGCGGCATTACTCATTGAATTGGAGAAGCGAACAGGGAAAGTTCCCCACGCGTACTTCAGTTGGACTGAAGGCAATCCTGTTGCGAATATCTTCCGCTATATTTTCCTTGGCGAGGGAGACACGGCGCCGATAACCCATGAAGTGCTCCGCCGCGCCATTGCGGACCCCAGGCGCCGCCCTATAGTTCACGTCAGCTGACGTCAGTGTCATAGAGGTTTGAGAGAAAGGATCGGCCTATGAAGACGAAGATCGGCCTGGCACTTGTTCTTGGAAGCATGGTTGCGTCGACCACGCTCTGTGCGCAAAATACACCGGCGGCGGCGCTGCTTGCGCTCTCGAAGAAAGACCACACACTTGCGATTGTCGATCCCGCGACCTTGAAAGTGATTGCCAGGGTACCGGTCGGTAACGATCCCCATGAAGTGATTGCGTCCGCTGACGGAGAGACAGCCTACGTTTCCAACTATGGATTTGGCGCATACAACACACTCGCCGTGGTCGATCTCATCGGGCAGAAGGCCCT
>DATAQX010000593.1:0-3247 GCA_036264455.1 Silvibacterium sp.
GAGATGATTCCCTGCCCCGCCGTGGCCTGCACTTGAGTGACCGAAGGAAGGAGTGATGACTGCGGGAGAGATGGGGGTGGAACATAGCGTAACCAGAGAAACCCGGTTGCGCCGATGACGAAAGCTATTCCAACAAAGGCCAGCAAAGCCCATGACCCAAGGCGCAACCATTTCCTCACGCGTATATTTCCCCCATCACACGTACACGTTTACGTCGCTCAGGGAAAAATGGTTCAACGCTCGATGCCCTGTTGTGTCCAGATCCTCGGCGTGTCCCATTTACCCATTTACGCAGGAGTGGTTGACACTCCCCGCAACCCCAGCACGTCGGCATTGTTCTGCATGGCGAGTATGCAGAAGGCAATGTGGTCTTCGAGTAATGCATCCAGTTCGGCTGCACCGGTGGTGATATCTTCACGATTCACACCGCGGGCAAAGGCTTTGTCCTTCATCTTTTTCTTCACTCCGGCGACGTCCACATCAAAAATAGATTTTGTGGGTTTAACCAGAGAGCAGGCGACAAGAAAGCCGGCCAGTTCATCGCAGGCAAAGAGCGCCTTAGCCAGATGAGTCTCGCGCGGCACGCCGGAGTATTCTGCATGGCCGAGGATGGCAGTGCGAATCTCCTCCGGCCATCCCTGTTGTGTGAGGAGGCGATTCCCGACGAATGGATGCTCCTCGAGCGAAGGGTGCCGCTCGTAGTCGAAGTCGTGGAGCAATCCGGTAATAGAGTACACATCGATGAAGGCGTCACGCTCATCGCCCATCAGGCCGCGGGCATCAGCCTCACGCTCGCCATAGGCGCGGACACAGGTTTCGACAGCGAGCGCATGCTTGAGCAGGCTCGGCGATTGAGTCCACTCCGAGAGCAGCTCCCAGGCTCGCTGGCGGGTGTATGTCTCATGGACGATCATTCGTGTCTCCCTTTGCAAATCCCATTTTGGTTTTTCTCCGGGTTTTCTACCCTTTTCCTCGGCTGACTCACAGTTTTCACTTGACAACTAAGATACCTCGGATGCACCCTGAATCACAGTTGGAGGGAATAGCGGCTATAATCCGCTGCTTCAGCCAACAGGAGTAGCCCGCTCTGGCACTCCGTTTACAATTTATGGCTACTATCTTAGCTACTGTCGAAGCACGCGAGGTGCTTCGTTGTGAGCACTGCAGCTTGGTGCAATTCCGTACGGCGAATTCGCTCTGCCGCCGCTGCCACAAACCCCTCGAAATTGAAGAACCGGAACCGCAGCTGCCTCAACTGGTGGTGGCGTCCACCAACGCCTCCGCTAACGAAGACGAGATCAACGTTGCGCGGGCAGTTCGCGATATTCGTCATTCACGAGGATTGAGTCAGCGCCAGCTCGCAGGCCGGATGCAGGTGCCGCGCACTTACATTTCGAAGATCGAGAATGCCAAGGCCATGCCCACACTGTCTTCCCTTGAACGGCTCGCCACGGCGCTTGAGGTCGACATCTGCGCGTTGCTGCGCGATGCGCGGAGCCGCGCCCAGGCGGAGACAGTCGCTATCATGGCGGATCCATTTTTGGCGGAGATCGCGTCGATGGTATCGCAACTGGACGGATTCCAGCGCTCGATGGTTCTCAATCAGGTGCGGGAAATGGCTTCAGGGCGCAGGCGAACGGCATAGGGCTTTTTTGATTGGATGAGCCAGTGTCGCTCGGCGCTTTGTGACCGATACAATCGAGCGATATGGCAATGCTTCGTTTCGATTCTGCCAGCAGCTCACCGTCGGATATCTACAAGCTCATGATCGGAATGGTGGTGCCACGTCCGATCGCTTTTGTTTCCAGCCTCGATGAGCATGGCGTGCGCAATCTTGCTCCCTTCAGTTACTTCATGGCCTGCACCTCCAATCCTCCGGTGGTGTGCTTTGTGAGCTCGTTCCGCTCGGGAACGCTTCCGGCAAAAGACACCCTGCGCAATATCGTCGCGACGAAGGAATTCGTCGTGAACATCGTGTCAGAAGAATTCGCGGACAAAATGAACCTGACCTCTGCCGAGGTGCCCCCGGAGATAGATGAGTTCGAGCTCTCGGGGCTCACGCCAGTCGCCAGTGAACTGATTAAGCCTCCCCGGGTGGCTGAAAGCCATGCGCAGATGGAGTGCCGGTTACGGCAGCTTCTCGAGATCGGTAACCAGACCGGCGGTGGCACCATCATCTTCGGTGATGTGCTCCGGTTTCACGTCGACGAGGCCGTGGTCGACGGCTACAAGATCGATCCTGAAAAGTTGAAAGCCGTTGGCAGGATGGGCGGTCCCACCTATGTGCGCACCCGCGACCGCTTCGATATGATCCGCCCAAAATGACACCTTGGTTATGAGTTCGTAAGGAACTGTGAAGCCGGACAGTAGCTCGATGTGAATCCTTAGTCCGTATCATTGCGGCTGCCCCGGCCACCATGCTACGGTCGAAATAGAGGGAAGTTCTTTTGTCTCTAAACTTCAGCCGTGTCCATGAGCTGCCGTCCGACGAGCTGGCGATTTATCGCCGTCTGGATCCGGCCCGTCTGCCCAAGCACGTGGCCATCATCATGGACGGCAATGGCCGCTGGGCCGGCAAACGAAGCCTGAAACGCTTTCTCGGCCATCAGCAGGGCGCTGAGTCCGTGCAATACGTCGTTGAGACAGCTTCGCGCATCGGTCTTCCCTGGCTTACGCTCTACGCCTTCTCGCTTGAGAACAACCTGAAGCGGCCCCGAACAGAAGTAAGTTTCCTGATGCGACTGCTTCGCACCTATCTGACGAACAATGTTCAGCGGATGAATGACAACAATGTTCGCATCCAGTACATCGGCCGCACCGATGAGCTTGAGCGCGAGGTCCGGGAGCGCATGGAGTGGGCGGCCGACGCCACCAAGCACAATACCGGCACGGTGCTTACGCTGGCGCTCAACTACGGCGCGCGCTCGGAGCTGCTCGATGCCTTCCGCGCGCTCTCGGGAGAGCTCGATCGGAAAGAGTTGCACCTGCAGGACATCACCGAGCAGGACATCCAGCGGCATTTATATACATCGCACATGCCCGACCCGGATCTGCTGATCCGTACATCGGGGGAGATGCGCATCTCAAACTTCCTGCTCTGGCAAATCGCCTACGCTGAAATCTTCGTGACTGACCGGCTCTGGCCCGATTTTCGCGGCATCCACATGCTTGAGGCCATTGAAGACTTCCAGAGACGTGAGCGCCGCTACGGCGGCCTGGGCGATGGATCCGAATCCGACGATGTAGC
>DATAQX010000584.1:0-16510 GCA_036264455.1 Silvibacterium sp.
TGTCCCATTTTGGAACAAAGCGTGGAATTTGGGTCGGGCCGTATCGGGAGAGTTTTTCTTGCTTAAGCCCATTCTTTACTGTGGCTTGCGGAGCGAATTCCAATTTGGCACGCAACGTGTATTAGAGAAGTGCAGGAAGGCAGCCGCGATACTCCAGGGGCCGTGGTTGTCTTCCGGATTCTTAGAAGACGGAACGCAGGAGTGTAAATGCAAGGTTTGGCAAAGGCTCAAGCACGCATCCAGGAATTCGTCCCCCATCCAGGTGGAACCAGCGCCGATCAAAACCGCGCACAGGTAAGCCGTATGATGCCCGTGCTCAAACCGGAAGGCTTTGACCAGCTTGCGCACGACACGCGCAACGTTTTGTCTGCGCTGAGGCTTTACTGCGATCTTTTGGCGGAGCCGGGGGTTCTGACCGCTACGCATATGCATTATGCGCAGGAGCTGCAGGCCATAAGCGACACCGCTGCGGGCCTGGTTGAAAGGCTCGCGGCTCCGAGACGGGCAGCATCGCGGCGAGTCCCACGTGCGGTGAAAACCCCTGAAAGCATTCACGACGGAGGCGTGTCGGAAGAAGCGGCAGGGAATTCCGCGCTACCGGAGTCCGGCAGTACTGCTTATGCGGCTTATCCGTGGTTCGGAATCGGAGCCTATGACCTTGGCCTGGAGCTTCTCGGCATGCGGCCGCTGTTGGCGGCGATTGCGGGTCCGCGAATTGAGCTTGAGATTGAATCGCTTCCGTGCGGGGGGCCCACCCGGCTTTCGAAAGAAGACCTGATTCGTGTGCTGTTGAACCTGGTGCGCAACGCATCCGAGGCGATGCCGGAGGGCGGGAAGTTACGCATCACGGCGCAGTATGGCGATGGGCTAAGCTTTCTCGACCCTGGGCAGGTTCCGGATGCGCTTCCCTGCAGCGTAGTGATTGCTGTTCAGGACAACGGGCCGGGAATTCCTGAGAGCGCCAGGGAACAGATCTTCAGTGCTGGCTTCACGACACGCGAAACGGACCGAAGTTGGCCCGGCGTGCGACATCGGGGCCTTGGCCTGACTATCGTTCGCGATTTGATTGAAGCGGCGGGCGGCAGGGTGCGCGTCTCTTCTTCCAGTCACGGCGCGCGCTTTGAGCTAGAGCTGCCTATTACTTATGGCATGTATGAAATCACCAATACCTCCGGATTGATGGCTGACTCCGAAGTGAAAGGGTGCATAGAATGCCAGTAACAGCCCCATATATACGACTTATGACGAATTACGCCCAACCATCCGAGCGTTTGGGACGGTTACATGTCCTGATCGTCGACGAAGACGCTGCAGTACGGTCGGCATGCTGCGAATTCGCCGCAAGCCGTGGCTTCGTGCCACACGGAATTGAGAACCTCGGCGCGGCGAGGAGCCTGCTGCGCGGTAACAGTGTTGACGTCCTTCTTCTCGATCTCAAATCGCCGGCAGGTCCAGGCCTTGAGTTGCTGGAGGAAGTGAAGATGCTGCACCCCGGGATTGCGGTGATCATCATGACTGCTTTCGCCACAGTAGCGTCGGCAGTGGAGGCGATGCGCATTGGGGCCGCGGACTATCTGACCAAGCCCTTTGCGCTGGATGAGCTTGCAGCGGTGTTGGAGCGCGCTGCGGAACGCCGTACCGTCGATGTGGCCAGCCGCCAACTGCGCGACAAGCTGCGCGCGCAGCAGGGGCTGGGCAACATTATCGGCAGCAGTGGGGAGATGGAAAAACTGTATCGCATCCTCTCCAAGGTTGCGCATACCAACCATCCAGTGTTGATTCTGGGAGAAAGCGGGACGGGAAAGGAACTGGTGGCACGGTCGATCCATGCGAATGGGCCAAATGCCGGGAAGCCGTTTCTTCCCATCGATTGCGGGTCCCTGGTTCCCACGCTGGTCGAAAGCGAGTTGTTCGGCTATGTGAAAGGAGCCTTCACCGGCGCGAACCGGTCGAAGGATGGCCTGCTGGCCTCGGCCGATGGTGGAACAGTCTTTCTCGATGAGATCGGCGAGTTGCCTCTCGAATTGCAGGCGAAGCTGTTGCGCGCCCTCCAGGAAAAAGAAGTTCGCCCGGTGGGAGCAACGCACCGCGTCCCCATCAACGTGCGCATTCTGGCAGCCACCAATCGGGATTTAGCCGCGATGGTCGAACAGGGCCGCTTTCGCAAAGACCTCTATTACCGTCTGAACGTGGTCAGCCTGCGCATTCCTCCTCTGCGCGACCGGCGAGAGGATATTCCCCTGCTGGCGGCGCATTTTCTGGATCGCATGAAGAAAAATGGCGGGCCGAAACACGTGTTGAGCGACGATGCGCTGCGCACCATGACAGCGTATCCATGGCCGGGCAATGTGCGCGAACTCGAAAATTCAGTCGAACGGGCGTGTGCTCTTTCCTCGGGGCCGGTTCTGCACATGGGCGATCTGCCGACACAGTTGCAGGATTTCCATATGCACGCCTACCGGACAGTTCTGCCCCCGGCGAATGAACCGCCCAGGCAGCAGAAATCAAGCCCGGTGACGCCATTGGCCGAGCTCGAGCGACAGGCGATTCTGGACACACTTCGTCAGCTCAAGGGCGACAAGCTCACCGCCGCGAAGCTGCTGGGAATCGGCAAGACGACGCTCTATCGCAAACTGAAGGAATATGGCATCGGCGAATCTGTCGCCGGCCTCTGATGGCCACGAAGAACCGGTGTGAGCTTGTGAGGAGTTGGCAAGTTGGACGCGCATATGCACAGGAACAGGAGACAACCATGCCGCAAAGCGTTCTGATGATTACCGCCATTGCCGGCGCTGAGAATTGCGCCGCTGTGCTCTCCAAACAATTTGGATTGACGGTTGAGACCGTCGCAAACCGTAGAGACGGGCTGGCCGCACTGAGGCGTCGTGAATTTGCACTTGTCGTTGTGGACGAGTCGCTGGTCCAAGGCAGAGACGATGGAACGGATTCGCTCCTCAAACATGCTGGCCTGGCGGTTCCGCTTGAAATCAACTTTGCCATCTCCGGATGTGGCCGATTGGTTAGGGAAGTGCGCGCGGCGCTTCTGCGCCGGGAACGCGAGCAGGAACTGGCATTGCGTGCCGCCGCCACATCGATCCAAAGCGATTTACGCGATACGGTTGCGGGACTGTTGTTACAGTCGCAGCTGGCACTGGCCGAACCGGCTATTTCTCCACAATTGGCTGAGAAGTTGAAATTGGTGGTTGAGCTTGCGGGCAATCTTCGCCAGAGGCTGGATCTGCCAATGCGGCAGATCGAACAGGCACGGGACACCTGGCAGCGAAAGCGGGCACAACCTGCCGGTATTCACACGACTCAATGAATAGTGCGCATTTTGCGTTGCATGTAATCCATCAGCAAATACTCACCCAGAGTATCGGGCGTAGTGAAGTAGGCCTTGCCGCGGCACATCTCCGAAACCTTATGTACAAATTGCACAAGACCCGGATCAGAGGCCAGCATGAAAGTATTGATCATCACGTTTGAACGCTTGCAGCGTGCAACTTCTTCGAGGGTTTCGCTCACCACCAGGGGGTCTAGGCCAAATGCATTTTTGTAGATCCGGCCATCGTTCAGGGTCAGCGCTGAAGGCTTACCGTCGGTGATCATCACGATCTGCTTCATATCTTTGCGTTGCGCCTTCAGAATGCGCTGAGCGACACGCAATCCTTCGCGAGTGTTGGTGTAATACGGTCCCACCTTGACCCGCGCCAGTTGGGAAATGGGAAGTTCTTCGGCGGAATCGTGAAACAGTACCAGAGACAGCGAATCTCCCGGATACTGCGTGCGAATGAGATGTGACAGAGCCATGGCCACTTTCTTCGCCGGAGTAAAGCGGTCTTCGCCATAGAGGATCATGGAGTGCGAGCAATCTAGCATGACTACCGTCGCGCACGAACTCTGATATTCGCATCGGTGAACCTGAAGGTCGCGGTATTCGATATTCAGAGGTAGAGAGAGCCCCTCACGCGAGATTGCCGAGGCCAATGTTGCCGTCGCGTCGAGATTAAGCGTGTCGCCAAATTCATAATTCCGCGATGCGCCGCTGGTTTCAATTCCTGTCGCCCAGTGGCGCGTGTCGTGTCGTCCGTAGTTCGACTTGCCCAGCGATCCCAGCAGGTCGCGAAGTGTTTTATAGCCGAGAAAATCCAGGCTCTTGTCCGTAACCTCGAAGCGAACCTCCTGTCGCACGTCGCCCACCTGACCGCTGGCCTGCGGCCGGCCCGTGGAGATGAAGTTCTCCTGCTCCAGACGGTCGATCAGCTTTTCGATCAGCTCGTCGAGCGTACCCTCCTCTTCCAGTGCATCGATGGCCTCCTGCATCTTCTCGTCGAGCAGATCGCCCGATTCAAGCGCACGGCGCAAGGCCTCGCGCAGATCGTCGAGGGTATGGTCGAGTTCCTGAAACTGCATAAACGGGTTCTGGAATCCGGAGTCGAGCAGATAGTCAGAGAGCGCCTGGAGCAGGTCTTCCATGCTCATCTCTGACGCCAGATCACCCGTGTATTTGGTGTACCGAACCCGCTTCATCGCTACCCCGCGATCTAGTTGAAGCCGCTGCGGCGTGACCGCCGCGGCTGCCACTCCTCATACTCTGCTTCCGTGCTGACGCGTTCCTGTCGTGGGGGCTGCGGTTTCTTCTGCGCCACGAAAGCCCGTTCCTCGCTGCGGCTCAGGCGTCGGTGCGAGCACATTCCCTCGAGCAAAAATTCGGCCGCTGCTACCAATTGCTCCGGTGAATCTGCGGTTTTCACGCCTATGGGAGCAAGCTTCTCGAAAAGCCCTTGAATTTGCCGCAATTCATCGAATGTGGATTTAGCCGACTGGCTGTCCTCGATCTTCGTCGTGCCGCCCAGGTTGAACCACTCTTCGATCTGCTGGGTATTCGTGGCTGAAAAGTATTTGTCGAAGACCTTGCCAATCGCAGTTCGGACGACCTCTTTCACTACGGTGTCAGCGCCGCGCATCTCGCCTTCATATTCGAGTTCCAATTTGCCTGTGATCCCGGGAAGCGCCGCGTAAAGGTCGCCAACCCGCGGCAGTACAAGTGTTTCACCGTGCAGCAGCGCGCGTCTTTCCGCATTGGATACGACCAGCTCCAGCGTTGAGATGGGGAGTCGCTGGCTGACGCCGCTGCGCTTGTCGACGCGCTTGTCTTCGCGCGCGGAAAACGCAACCTGCTCCACTATCTCCCGCAGATATTGCGGAATCTCAAGATCGGCGAAGTCCCGTTCGGTCCACGCCTCCTGCGCGGTGATGGCCAGGCCCTCTTCGATGTTTTCCGCGTAGTGCGTGCGAATCTCCGAGCCGATGCGGTCCTTGAGCGGCGTTACGATTTTGCCTCGCGCGGTGTAGTCCTCTGGATTGGCCGTGAAGACCAGCGCAACGTCGAGTTCCAGCCGCACGGGATAGCCCTTAATCTGTACGTCGCCCTCCTGCATGATGTTGAACAGCGCGACCTGAATCTTTCCCGCGAGATCAGGCAGCTCATTGATGGCGAAGATGCCCCGGTTGGCGCGCGGCAGCAGGCCGTAGTGCATAGTCAGCTCACTCGAAAGATCTTCTCCACCGCGTGCTGCTTTGATCGGATCGAGGTCGCCGATCAGATCGGCAATCGTTACGTCGGGCGTGGCCAGCTTCTCAATGTAGCGCTCGTCTCGCGTCATCCATGCGATGGGTGTCGCGTCTCCCTTTGCCGCCATCAGCTGGTGGCACCGCTTGCACAGCGGATGGTACGGATTGTCGCGAATTTCGCAACCGGCGATGTATGGAGTGTGTGCGTCGAGCAGCGTCGTGAGAGCGCGCAGGATGCGGCTCTTTGCCTGCCCCCGGAGACCCAGCAGGATAAAGTTCTGCTTCGATAGAACGGCATTCACGAGCTGTGGAATAACGGTGTCTTCATAGCCGATGATGCCGGGAAAGATATTCTCCCGGGTTTTGAGCCGTTCAATCAGATTTTCCCGAAGCTCATCCTTAACAGAACGGGTTGCGATGCGGTCTTCGGAGAAGTCTTTGCTGGCGTGGAGTTCGCCCAGAGTTTGCGGCAGGCGCCGAGTGGTCATGTCTTCCTCCAGACTGGTGCTAGGGCAACGCTTCGGTGCAATGCCGTAACTTACATCTTCTTCCTACTAGAGTAGACGAAGCTCGCCGCTCAATCGATTCTGAAAGGGCTTCACTGTGCAGGATTGATGGGTGAATATCTGTCTTGCAGCCCTGTTTTGTTGAAGCTACATCACATGACCGTTTTGCTCGGTGACTCTCGCTGCGTGTGCGCCCATTCGCAGCTTAGGCAGGATGGCCTGGTAGAAATCGCGCAGACGCTCGGTTCTCTCGGCGTCCGAGCGCATGCTCAGCAGTTGCTGTTTGAACCCCAGGTCTGCGGGCAGCGTTGATGCCAGAGTAAAGGAGACAGGGCCATCCAGGCTGATATGCATCGTTGCCGCTTCGATTCCTGCAAGCTCCAATGTCTCAAAATGCAGGGCAGCGCACTCTTCCCGCAGTTCACGGGATGCCTCTGAGCCTTCGTCTTCAAAAAAATCAACCTCGGCTTCGAGAAAAGAGCGAGAGTTCTCCAGCATCTCGATTTCGAATCGCGCACTCCCCTGGCAAAGGATATCGAAGCGTCCGTCTTCGTACTGTTGCAGTACGCGCTTGATGCGAGCGGTGCAGCCGATCACGGCCAGCCCTTCACGCTGTGCGCGCACCACGCCGAAAGCAGAGTCCGCTTCGATACACACACCGATCATTTCCTTGTAGCGCTCCTCGAAGATGTGGAGAGGAAGCGCAGCGCCGGGAAAGAGCACTACATCCAGCGGAAATAGGGGAATCCTCATTGCTGTGCAATTATGCGCGTTCTGGCAAGGAAAGACTTCTGGCAGGCAGCGACTGATTTTGATGAGCCACAAAGGGTTTCAGAACTGATTGAATGCACCAAAGTTTGGGCTCGGCGGGCTCTCAGCCTGCCAGTTCCAGTTCGTCCAGCATGGCCTGCATTTCGTTCAGCGCATGCGGATTGCCGGTGCGCCGCGCACACGCGATGCCTTGCGTCAGGCGGATCTTCGCCTCATCAGGCCGTTCCGCCCTGGCCAGTGTCTGCGCGGCCATGAAATATCCGGCGGTGTAGTCGGGATGTTCCTCAAGCAGCCGTCCGAATTCCTCCAGGGAAGCATCTGTCTTACCGCGGCCCGCATACTCCATGGCGAGCCCATAGCGGGCAAAGGCATCTTTTGGATTTTGCGCCAGAATTTCGTTGAGCATTGCGATCTTGTCCATACTTTCGATTTTCTCCTGAAATGCACTCATTTGCTTAAAAGCGCGTGATTGCCGACACTGGAAATATCCCATCAGCAAACTGCGAAGCAGAGAATTTCGTAGAAAGCCGGGGGTAAGGAAAGAGAGCACAACGCATGGATTTTGCCGGCCATTCACTTCCGGTGCGCACTCCCGCCGAATCGCAATCGGAGATGACCGAACTGATTCTGCCCAACGACACCAACACCCTCGGCAATCTGCTGGGTGGCCGGTTGATGCACTTTATCGACCTGGTAGGCGCGATGGCCGCCTACCGGCACGGACGCACGCACGTGGTGACGGCATCCATGGACCACATCGACTTTATTGCTCCTGTCCACGTTGGCGACCTGCTGATTCTCAAGTCCAAGGTGAATCGCGCCTTCAATACTTCAATGGAAGTGGGCGTGAAAGTCTGGGTGGAGAACACGATCGCTGGTACGCACCGCCACGTCGCATCGGCATACCTGACATTTGTTGCAGTGGATTCGCAGGGACGGAGAGTGCCTGTTTCGCAATTGAAGCCGGAGACCGACGAAGAGAAGCGGCATTACGAAGATGCCGGCCGCCGGCGCGAGTTACGCCAGCGCGAGCAGGAGCGCAGGCGCGCCGCCAAGCCCGTCGAGGCTTAAATTATTTTCAAGTTTGGAGTTTAAGAGTATGGCTCATTCGCATGTTCCTCCCCACACGCCTCAACCTCCCGCCGCTTTGCCGGGCGTGGCAAATATCGTCGCTATCGGATCCGGCAAAGGCGGGGTCGGCAAAACGACTCTCGCTGTGAATCTCTCGGTGGCGCTGGCGAAGCTCGGCTTTCGTGTCGGGTTGCTTGACGCGGATATCTATGGTCCCAATGTGCCGTTGATGTTCGGCACTACTCAGCAGCCGCGCGTGCTCGCCAACAATCAGATCCAGCCGAACCTCGCTCACGGGGTAAAGGTCATTTCCGTCGGCCTGATCTCTCCAGGCGACAAGCCTCTGGTCATGCGCGGACCCATGCTGCATCAGATCATCCGGCAGTTTCTACAGCAGGTGGAGTGGGGCGAGCTCGATTTTCTGCTGATTGATCTGCCGCCGGGCACGGGCGACGTCGTCATCTCACTGGTGCAGACGGTGCCGTTGACCGGCGCTGTAGTTGTGTCAACGCCTTCAGATGTTTCGCTGCAGGACGCGCGCAAGGCACTCGAGATGTTCCACCAGGTGAACGTTGAAGTGCTGGGCATTGTCGAGAATATGAGCCATTTCACCTGTCCGCATTGCCACCAGGAAATCGACATTTTTTCGAAGGGTGGCGCAGAGAGGACAGCCAAGCAGTTTGGAGTACCGTTCCTCGGTTCGATCGAGCTCGATTCGGAGATCAGACAGGGCGGAGACACAGGCCTGCCTGTAGCATTGGCGGGGCCGAATTCGCCCAGGGCCGCGCAGTTTTACACAGTTGCGCGCCAGGTCGCAGAACGCGCTCAAGCGCAGTCAGCTAAGACGGAAGATATCTTCGAGATCAGTTAGCGCGTGGAAGATCGTTCCTGACATCTTTCATAAATTACTCCTTGCTAACTTGCCGCGACGGACTTACCCTAGCCTCGCACTTGTCCCGGTCTGCAGCCTTCATAGCCAGGGTTATCAATGGCTCATGGAGAGAGCAAAACAAGGCTCCGCTGTTGCATCCGAATCTCGTCGTTCGAGGTGTCTATGGGAGTCATACAGGTCGTTCCTCCTGCCATTGCCAAAACACACGCTTTGCTTTTTGAACTATGGCTCCCCTTACAGCAGCTGCCTATTCCCCCACAAATTCGGCCTGAGATCGAAGACATTGCGGCTACTGTGAGCGCGGGAATGCTTTCGAGTTTTGCGGACTCGTCGTTCCTCCCTATGCTGGAAGGCCTTACCACTCCCGAAAATTTGCCCTTCTTCGATTGCCTGAAGCAATCATCGAATGCCGCTGTAAAAAGTTTTCTTGCTACTCCCGGAGGATTCGGAGGCCTCTCGGTCGACGTGGCAACGCAGGTATTGTCTTTTTTTTCAGGGCGAATGCGGTCCAGCCAGCGTAATGTTCGCAATGCTGGTGCGGGAAGCCTATCTTTCCGGAATCTGGGACTTACCACTCGCCGTGCCGCTGACGCAAATCCAGAATCCAACTACATTTGTCGATGACATCGAGATTTATTCCAGGCTCCACTATCCAGTTATCCCGCCCAGCTGGCTGACTTATGATTCTGCCACGCAAACCATTACTGCGAAGGGGAGGAGCTATCGATTTTACCAGTGTAGCCACTAGCCGAACGGCACTCAGGCCCTCTTCGCCGCCTTGCTAGGCTCGGGAAGCAGCCTTCGCCGGTTGCGCTGCATCGTAGGAGAGGTGACGCGGACACAGGAAGCAGGGACCTGCAGATGCAAAAGCTAGGATTTCCGCAGGCGGCGCTGTTGCTTGCAGCTGCACTCACTGCCGGGTGCCACCACGGCACGGCAAATAACGAGAATCAGCCAGCCGCCACTAGCTCTGCGCCGCAGCCAAGCGCACAGCCACCCGCCAACCAGGCTGCGCAGAATGGCAGCGCCTCCGCTAGTCAGCCTCCGAACCAGCCGACAGCAAGTACTCCGCCAAGCTCGAAGACTCCGGCAGCTTCAGGCGATGTGAGTTCACCGGAAAATGCACAGCCCGGCGCTCAGCCGCAGGCGGCGAATACATCCCCGCCTCCACCAGCTACCGTGTCTTCTCCGGAAGTTCCTGCTGGAACGGTGCTCTCCATTCGTATGAATCAGGGCATTGATGTGAAGCATGCGCAGGCTGGGCAGACCTTTTCCGGAACTATCATGAATCCAGTCAGCGTGGATGGGGACACGGTAATTCCTGCAGGTTCAACAGCGGACGGCGTGGTGCTGCGTGCGCACAAACGAGGGCACTTCAAAGGGGCTTCCGTTCTGAAATTAACCTTAACCGGACTGAACGTAAACGGACAGCACTACCGCATCGACACCAGCAGCCTGACACGTACCAGGAAAGGTAAAGGCAAGCGGACAGCAGCCTTTCTTGGAGGTGGCACCGGCCTGGGCATGCTGATTGGCGGTGTCGCCTCGGGTGGCGTTGGTTTGCTTGTCGGTGGGCTTGCTGGAGCAGGCGCCGGCACGGCGGGCGCGGCCTTTACCGGCAACAGGGATATCAATATTCCTGCGGAATCTGTCGTCAGCTTCAAGCTGGAACAGTCAATTCAATTGCGCTAGCCAGTTTAGGCTCGCTGCGGATTGCCGTGGCCTAATTCCTTGGTCATGCAGATGAAGTGGCAGGGCTGCGTGACAGGCATCTGATCCATCGGAAACGGCGCCGTGCCAGTGATGCGGTAGCCGAGTTTCTCATAGATACCCGGCAGCTCGGTTCTCAGGTTCACCACAGTTATATCCATAAAGTGTGCACCAGTTTCGCGTGCAAACTCTTCAGCGGCTGCTGTAACCCGCCGGCCCAATCCGTTCTTCTGCCTTGCCGGATCGACGGAAAGCAAGCCGAGGTAGGCGCGGTCGCCTCTGCGTTCAACATAGGCGCATGCAACCAGCTGGCCCACTTCTTCGACAACCAGAAAGCTGCCTTTTTTCAAATAGCTTTGCAGCTTCATGGCATCCAGCCGGTCTTCATCCTTGAAAAAGCGCTCGACCTCAAAGGCGCGATTGATCAGGCGCAGGAGCGGGTAGAAATCGGCTTCGGTGGCCATACGGATGTTCATCCTTTGAAGATAGCGCACGGAACCTCTTGCGCTGGCGCTCCGTATACCTTGACAGCTAGGGATAAACCATCTTAAGCTCGTATGCCTAGATGGCTATGTCTGATCTTTCTAAGGCCGGTGACTGTGGCAAAGAATGACCTTCAAGGCACTCTCGATCTCCTGATCCTGAAAAGCCTGTCTCATCTTGGCTCGATGCATGGGTATGGAATCGTGCTGCACATCGATCAGGTCTCCGACGCGCTGTTGCGTGTGGAAGAGGGCTCGCTCTATCCGGCGCTGCACCGCATGGAGCAGAACGGGTGGATCCGTTCGGAGTGGGCGCTCTCAGAGACAAACCGGCGAGCGAAGTACTACTCACTTACAGCAGCGGGGAAAAAGCAGCTGGCAGCGGCAGAAAAGAACTGGGAGCAGGTAGTAAGGGGCGTACAAGCAGTTTTGCGATTTGCATGAGGTAGCCATGAGTGCAATGAAGCGGTTGTGGGCATTGGTCAAGCGCTCGAAGTTGGATCATGAAATTGAAGACGAGCTGCAGGCGCATGTTCAGATGTGCACAGATGACAATGTCGCCGCGGGCATGACGCCGGAAGTCGCTCAAAGAAACGCGCGGCTGCGCTTTGGCAATCCGACTGTGATGAAGGAGCGCGTAATTGAGCGCGATGCTGCCCTTGGCGTGGAAGCAATCATGCGCGACATTCGTTACGCATTGCGCGGCTTCGCGAAGAGTCCCGGCTTCGCGCTGATTGCCGTGGCGACTCTCGCTCTCGGTATCGGCGCGAATACTGCAATCTTTCAACTGCTGGATGCGATTCGTTTGCAGAGCCTGCCCATTGCTAATCCGCAGGAACTTGCAGAGGTGAAGATCGTTGGCGGCAATCGTGGATTCGGCATCAATGACGGTTTCTATGCCCAGCTGACCCAGCCCGTGTGGCAGGAGATCCGTCAGCATCACGACCCGTTCTCCGGCGTATTCGCCTGGCGCAACAACGATCGCCTGCTGGGAAACCCGAGCGACGCACGCCGGATTCATGGACTCGACGTGAGCGGGGAATTCTTCAGCGTAATGGGCATTCGTCCATGGCAGGGGAGACTGCTTCTGCCGGAGGATGAGACGCCGGACTGCAAAACACCACGCGTTGTCGTCAGCTACCCATTCTGGCAGGCACAAATGGGTGGACGAGATCTGGCCGCGAACAGCACACTGCTCATCGACGGCGAGTTGGCAGAGGTAGTAGGGGTGACTCCCCCCGGATTCTTCGGAATGGCGGTGGGTGAGAGGTTTGATGTGGCGTCTCCGTTGTGTGAGCCGAATCCGGCTCGCCGTGAGCTTTTCGACAGGTCGGTGATGGGGCGCCTGAAACCGGGATGGACGCTCGACCGTGCATTCGCATATTTCAGCGCCGTCAGTCCCGGTATCTTTGATGCCACCGCGCCCACAGGATACAGCGCGGAGTCCATCAGACACTTTAAGGAGTACCGGCTTGGCGCCTATCCGGCCTCGGGGGGCGTGAGTGCACTGCGCGAGCAATACGACGACTCTCTGTCGTTGCTGCTGGCCATCACCGGGCTGGTATTGCTGATTGCATGCGCCAATCTCGCGAACCTGATGCTGGCGCGGGCGAGCGCACGCCAGCGCGAAATGGCCGTGCGCACAGCGCTGGGAGCCTCGCGCGGCCGGCTGTTGCGGCAACTGCTGATCGAAAGTGGAGTTCTGGCGGCAAGCGGTGCATTCCTCGGAGTGATATTCGCTCAGGGATTTAGCCGCTTTCTGGTGAGGTCGCTATCGACGGAGCAGTGGTCGGTAGACCTGCCGATCAGCACCGACTGGCGTTTGCTGCTGTTTTCGGCTGCGGTCGCGGTGCTTACCTGCATTGTGTTTGGAACGGTTCCGGCGCTGCGGGCGTCGAACGCCGATCCAGTAGCGGCGATGAAGACGGGCGATGGACGACTTGCGGGGAACCGTGAGCGCTTCTCTGTACAGCGCATCATGGTGATAGCGCAAATTTCGATCTCTATGGTTCTCCTGGTGGCGGCTTTGCTGTTCGTTCGCAGTTTCCGTAATCTCATGACTCTGAATCCGGGGATGCGTGAGCATGGAATCATCATCGCCCATATCGGTTTCTCGCTCTCCCACATCTCTCCGGACGAGGAATTCAAGCGGCAACTGGTAGATGAAGTGCGCGCGATACCCGGCGTCAACGATGCGGCTACAACGACAAACGATCCCCTCATGGGCGGAAGCTGGACTCATGGTATTCACGTCGGTTCAGCGGAAGGCTCGTCGAAGTTCACCTGGGTGAGTCCGGAGTATTTTCAGACGATGGGGATTCCGCTGCTCACCGGCCGAATGTTTGCCGACACCGATACGGCAAGCTCTCCGCGAGTCGCAATCGTGAATCAGACCTTCATTCGCCAGTTTGTGGGCAATGACAATCCCATCGGGAAGACAGTTCGCACGCTGCCCGAGCCGAATTATCCAACGACCGTGCTTGAAATCATCGGCACCATTCCCGACACTAAGTACAACGACATTCGCGGCGAAACGCCGCCAATGGCATTCGTGCCGGCAGCGCAATTTCCCCTGGCGGCTGAAGGCTCATGGACGTCCGTCATGGTCTGGTCGGATGCCGCGCCGTCCACAATTGCTGAAGAGATCAAACGGCAGATCGGCAAAAAGCACCAGAACGTTATCGTGCAGACCGTCAACTTTGAAACGCGGATTCACGATGGACTGCTTCGCGAGCGGCTGATGGCTATCCTGTCAGGATTTTTTGGAGTGCTGGCGGCGCTGCTGGTGATGGTGGGGCTTTACGGTGTGATCTCATACTTTGTCACACTGCGGAGAAATGAGATTGGGATTCGCGTTGCGCTGGGAGCGACGCGCTGGCAGGTGATCGCGTTGGTGATGCGCGACGCCGGAATAATGCTGCTGGCCGGCACGATCATCGGAACCGCTCTGGCTCTGGTTGCCGGCCGCAGCGCGAGTTCAATGCTCTTCGGGCTAAAGCCGTACGATCCCGCCACTCTGGCCATTGCCATCGGATTGCTGGCAGTAATTGCCCTGCTTGCCAGCTGGCTCCCCGCGCGCAGGGCAGCGAAGCTCGATCCCATGGCTGCACTGCGCTGCGAGTGAACCGTGCATATTACGGGTATTTGTTTGTCCCATAGCAGACCTTACCGGTAACGCTCCTGTAACAGCACGATGCTAGTTTCGGGTCGCGCCCCACGAGCGCAAATTTTGCGTCAGGAGATTTCAGAATGAAGGTAGTGGATAGAAGTAAGGACATGAAGAAGAGTGCGCCGAAGGTCTTTGCCGCAGCTCTTGCGGGGGCGTTGGCACTAGGATCATTTACCGTCAAAGTGAATGCCCAGGAACAGGACCGCCAACAAGATTTTGCTCACGACCACGATTTCCGCGGGTTTGTAGGCGGCAGCATCGTTTTGAGTGGCACAGTCTATGTGGGGAATGCCGACACCGTTACTCCCGGCGAAGTATTACCGCACGGCTGTCTGAACACCGGCCCGGTCACGAATCCTAACCCTGCCACCGTCAATGTGGCGCTGCTCCCAGCCGACCAAACGCCGGGGAACACAACCACGGCCGTGACGGTGACCTGCGGCTATGCGAGCGATAACGGAGAAGCTCCGAATCTCAAAGATACTCACAATGTCTGGAACAACGCCAGCACCGATCCGAACTTTGGCGTCTCCTCGCCCATCGTTCTCTGGAACCTCAGCAAGGATGGCGATTTGCTCGGTGCGCTGCACGTTCCCGGTAACGAGATCGTGACCAGCTTCAGCTCCAAATCCGAGCTTGCTTTGAATCGCTCGTTGGATGGCAGGAGCCTGACCTTCATGGGCTACCGCGGCGGTCCCGGCTGCCCGACTCTCACCCTGGACTCAACCACGAACATCCTCACGCAGGGCACGAACGTGGGCCCCACGTCGCCGACTGCACCGAATCTGATCGACGTGTCGGCCTCCAGCACGCCGGGCCTCTGTGATCCGACCAATTCCTCGGTCGCGAGCTATGCGGGCGCAAGCAATCCGACTGCTTACTACCGCTCCGTCGCTGAAGTTGACGCCCGGGGCCACATCTCCTACACCGATGGCGACGCCTACAGCGGCGACAACTCCCGCGCTGTGATCAAGGCCGACAATTGGCTGTATTACTCGGCCGGAAACGACAACAACGGTGGGCTGTCGAAGAAGCAGATGCCGATAACGACGCTCGGCTTCAACCTCTCCCACTCGACGGGCGCCGAACTGTTCGTTCCTGGCGCGCCACCGCTCGTCCCGTCGAACAACAACATGATTTCCTATTTCGTGTTCCCGGGAGACAAGCCAGGTAAGGACACGAACTTCCGCGGCTTGACGATCTTTGACGATACGCTGTATGTCGCAAAGGGCAGCGGCGGTAACGGCATCAATACTGTCTATCAGCTTGGTACTCCGGGCGTTCTGCCCACCACATCGAACGCGCCTGCGGGGGGTACCATCAACGAACCGTACACAATCCTTCCCGGATTCCCCAACACCAGTGCCAGCACAAACAGCCCGGGTGGCGACTATCCTTTTGGGATGTGGTTCGCGAATCCCACTACTTTGTACGTCTGTGACGAGGGCGACCTGATCTACACGCCGAATCAGGTGATCAATGGACAGGTGAACGTTGCCGACGCCGGTACGCTGGCGACTGCCGGCCTTCAAAAGTGGGTCCTCACGACAACGGCGAGTGGCCAAACCTGGGTGCGTGAGTACGTCATCCAGAATGGACTGAACCTTGGCGTGCCCTACAGCGTGTCGAACTATCCCACATCGATCGAGCCCGCGACCGGCGGATGCCGCAATATTATCGGCGTCGTCAACCATGATGGCACCGCCACGATTTACGCCATCACGTCGACGATCAGCCAAAACGGCGACAACGGCGCCGATCCCAACAAGCTGGTCAAAGTCACCGATCGCGTCGGCGCCACCCAGCCGGCAACGAACGGTTACCTCGACAGGTTCGCCACAATTCGCTCCGCCCGCGCCGGCGAAGCGTTCCGCGGCGTCGCCCTGGCCCCCGAGGACGACGACCACGACAGATAGAAACTACTAACAGAGCAGCCAACCCAAGGCTCCCCGTGCGAGGTCAGCTCGGGGAGCCTTGTTTTTTGTTCGCGCAAGTCGATGAGGTCTCAATTGTTAACGTCAGGCTGATAGCGCCTGAACCAAAAAAGATCGGCGGCCAGAAATGGCCGCCGATCTTTTTGCGCGAGAGATAGGATTATTGGGTTGCCGGACTATTGTTGTGGGCGGTCTGCTTGTCGGCCGCGGCTTTCTCGGCTGTCTGCTCAAGGGTTGCGGCCTGCGGCATGTAGGTGAGGGCCTGGGCAATCATCGGGTCCCAGTTGGCGCGAACGCGGAGACCTTCAAGTTGGCCGAACTGGGTAGTCAGAATATCGGCCCTGATGTTCGTCTTGAGCCAATCCATGACACTGGAATTGTTGAAGTCCTGATCTGTGTAC
>DATAQX010000602.1:0-10662 GCA_036264455.1 Silvibacterium sp.
AGGAGATGAACCGCATCCTGATAGCCCATCTGTGGATGCACCGGCTGAAATTCACTCGCGTCTTCTGTGGTTTCGAAAGTGAGCGTCTTAATCAGCAATGCCTTGCCGTGGAGATCCAGTTTCATGTGGGTTGTTTCCCAATGCCCGTTGCCCACATCCTTTTGTTCCACCACGATTGATCCGCCCTTGTAGAGCCTGCCGAGAATGCCCCAGCCGAAATCCACATCGTCGATCAGATGCGCATCCAGCCTCGTCATACGTTCCTGGCGCTGGTCGATCCACAACTCACCCATCATGCCGTGGTAGACCTCGGCTTCCCGGTCAGGGGGGTGAAAGTTTGGATTGGGTTTGAAGCTTAGCCGGTAGCTGGGACCGCTTGGCGTGTCGACCATGCCTTCAAACTGATAGATGAAGGCGTCCGGCAGCAGCCGGATCATCTCATTTGCTCGTGTGCTGTCTTCCTGTTCCCGCTTATGGCGGTGCGCCTGTATCTCAGGATGCGCCAGGAGGTTGTTCAGCCGGTCGATCTCCGCTTGCGCGGCCTCCGGGGAAAGGGGTTGGTCTCCTGTTGCGATCAGGCGCGCTACATCGCCGTCTTTGGTTTCGACAATCTCCTTGGTCGTAATCCTGCCGTCATCGATTTTGTGGAGTACGTAACGGAACGGATGGCCGTCCCCGGTGCCGAGTTCGTTATGCGCCGCACGTCGTACCAGCGCGATTGGATCGACGGCCACATCCTGGGGCGTTTGCGCCCTTGCAGTGCAGCAAAGGCCCAGAAGTGGCATCAGAAGCGCGGCAACCGAATAAAAATGGCGGAAAGCCCCGCGTTTGTAACTGCTACTCCGGAAATGCGTTCCCCTGCTGTTGTTCATTTCTATCCTATTGTGACGCGCCGTCACGAGATGCTGCAAGAAACATTAGACGCAGAACATGCCGTCAAAGTTTGCCTGGTATGCCGCTGCCACTTCCAGCAAGGCGGCGAAATGCCATACAATTCCAGCATATGCGTGTTGTACCTTCCAGGAAGTTTCCCAGGGCTGTTATCGCCTTTTGCCTCTTCGCCGTAAGCCTGACAGGACTGCTCTTTGCCCAGGATCAACCGCGCCGCGGACGGAAATACACCCCGCCGCCGCCGACCGCAAAAATCACCGTGACCGTCATCAAGGCAGCGAACGGCAAGCCTATCGAGAACGCCGCCGTTGTGTTTCACCCCATGAAGGGCGGCAAGGACGAAGGCAATCTCGAGCTCAAGACCAATGAAGAAGGCAAGGCCAGCATTGACGTTATTCCTATCGGCGATACGGTGCGCCTTCAGGTGATCGCCAACGGATTCCAGACTTTCGGCGACGACTACGAGATCACGACCGACAGCAAAGACATCACCGTGAAGATGAAGCACCCGGATCGCCAGTACTCGATCTACGAGCAGCACGACGCAAATAAACAGCAGGGTGGCGCTGATACGAAGACGAATGACACTCCGAAGGCCGACCAGAAACCGCAGTCGACTCCTCAGCCAAACCAGTAGAGCCGCGTTACCGGATGGAAGTGCTCAGCCCTCGAGCTTGTATTTCGTCTCTGCCACCTTGTACAACGGTCTCCACACCAGCCGGTTGATGGTGACCACCATGAGCGCCATGATGATTGTCGCCATCAACAAAGTGGGGAAGTTACCCTGGCTGCTGGCCGCGCTGATCTGCCCGCCCAGCCCCAGTGTCGTCAGCGTTTTATCTTTCAGCTGAAAATATTCGGCGACAATCGAGGCGTTCCACGCGCCGCCCGAAGCCGTAACCAGGCCTGTGATCAGAAACGGGAAAATGCCTGGCAGAATTACGGTCGTCCATCGCTGGATATTCGAAAAGTGAAAGAGGTCAGATACTTCTTTCAGATCCGATGGAATGGCCATGGCTCCCGCGATCACGTTGAACAGGATGTACCACTGAGTTCCCAGCATCATCAGCAGGATTGAGCCGATACCCAGTCCCAGTCTATGCCTGGTCAATGCCACCAGGATTACCGGAAAAAGCGCAGTGGCCGGAAAGGACGCTGCTATTTGTGCCAGCGGTTGCGTGATACTTGCCAGGCGCGGGTTGAAACCTATCATCACGCCGACTGGAATTGTCCATGCCGAGGCGAGCAACAGCGAGACGTTCACCCGCAGAAATGTCGCTGCTGCGCCTCCCAGCAGCAATACGAACTCATGGCGTTGAATCTGCCGCAGCAGCAGAAGGGCGTGAAACGCCGCGAAGCCGATGAAGACCACAGCCGCCAACCCAACGACAAGCAGGAACAATCGATTGAAGCGGCGGGATTTCTCGCGCGGTTCCTCCTGCGCGATCTTCCGCTCATTTCTGTTCGCGATGCCCTGGTAGATGCGCTCAGTCAACGGCGCCAGGGTATTCCGTTGGATAATTCCGAGCACATTCGAGTTGCGCAGCATGTACAGGATCGGCGATTTCACCCGGTCCGCGCTTTCAACATTTTCGAATTTGAATTTGTCCGACCAGGCGATCAAGGGGCGCCATAACAGCTGGTCGGTCAGCACCACAATCAGCATCATTGTGATCAAGCCGTAGAGCATGGCCTGGTAGTCGCCGTTTGAAGCAGCCGTTTGCAGATACGAACCCAGACCGGGCAGGCGAAAATTGCGGCTGCCCACCGGAAACATCTCACAAACCATCAGGAAGAACCAGCCGCTGGCCACCGAGACCATCGAGTTCCACACTAGGCCGATGGTCGCGTAGGGCAGTTCCAATTGAAAGAGCCGCTGCATTGCCGAAAAGCGGTTGATGGTGCAGGCTTCGTGCAGCTCGCGTGGGATGCTCTTGAGCGACGAGTAAAAGCTGAAGGCGATATTCCACACTTCGCCGGTGAAAATGAGCAAGATGGCGCCCAGCTCGATACCGAGCTGGCGCGACGGAAACAGGGACATCATGGCCAGCATCACGGCGGGCAGAAAACTGAGCACCGGAATGGACTGCAGAATATCCAGCGTCGCGATCATCAGACCTTCCACGCGCGGGTTGTACGCGGCGATGTACCCGTAGACGATGGCGAAGACCAGACTGAGCAGGTATGCAACAAAAATGCGAACCGTGGAGTAGAAGGCATAAAGCGGCAGATGAGAAGGCGAGCGATAAATCTCCACCTCGGGCACCGCGCCGCTGAACCAGAACTTCGCGACCCACAGGATTGCGTAAAAGCCCGCGAGCAGACCTGCGGCAACAGTGAGATCGAGAACAAACGGCCAGGTTCTCTCAGCCACCAGTTCTCGCGAAAATGTATACCGGGTCCTCACTCGGCTTGTACTCCCTCAACGGTTTCCGCAGTCTCTTCCGTTTCCGGCAGGATGAAGCGGCGTCTCGCGGCGTCGAAATCGAACAGCTCGGCGTAGCGGCCCCAGTTGATGGCTGTCTCCAGCTGCCGCTGGGTCTCCTCTTGGCTGAACTGCTCGTCGAGCATATCCAGGAAGAATTCTTCCGGAACGGTGTGATCGCTCTTGTTATTGAGGGCGCGCGTAATCTGGCGCAGCAGCAGCACGTGTTCCGTAGCAGCCGTGCGGAAGAGCTCCTTCTGCTTCAGAATCTCCGATTCGGCAAATGCCCGCCCTTCCGAAGTGATGACGACGTCGCCTTCTCCCACGTGCAGGAAGCCAAGAATCTGGGCCGCCTCCATGATCGGCAGCAGGTCGTCGATTTCAAACGCCAATTCGTCGGCCAGCTTGTAGATATCGGCACGGCCCGACGACTGGTCGCTGAGATCAATGACAATTTCGAGCAGTCCGGCAATGCCGCCCGGCCGAGCGTGCGGGAGCATCTCATAGTGCATCTGCCGCTGATCGCGCACCGCGCGGCCCGTCTCGAGATCGGGCATCGCCGCTGGAACCACATCCGGCTTGGTCAGCACTTTGTAGATGTAATCCACCAGCTGGGTAAAGGGCTGGCTCTTACGGTCGCGTGGGTGCGCCAGCGTGACCTTGAAGTCCGTGCGAACATGCCCCGGGTTGCGTCCCAGCACGATGATCCGGTCCGCGAGCAATACCGCTTCCTCGATGTTATGAGTCACCAGGAAGATGGACTGCGTAGGTATGGTCTTCTTCTGCCATAACTCCAGCAGCTCGCTGCGCAGGTTTTCCGCGGTGAGCACATCGAGCGCCGAAAATGGCTCGTCCATGAACAATACTTCAGGTTCGACTACCAGCGCCCGTGCGAAGCCCACCCGTTGTCGCATCCCGCCGGACAATTCTTTCGGATAAGCGGCCTGAAAGCCGTCCAGTCCGACCGTATCCAGAATCTTCAGGCTGCGCTCCTTGCGCTCCGCAGGGGCCATACCAGCGGCCCTGAGCGGAGCCTCGACATTTTCGAGCACAGTGAGCCAGGGAAAGAGCGCGAAGCTCTGAAAAACGATCGAGACATGAATGCGAACTGTGGAAATCGGTTTGCCGTGCCAGTAGACTTCGCCTCCCGAAGGCCTGGAAAGCCCCGCGAGCATGCGGAGCAACGTCGATTTGCCCGATCCCGAAGGGCCGAGCAGGGCGACAATCTCTCCCGGCACAATCGACAGATCGGTCGGGGCAATTACCTGGATGCGGTTTTCGCTCGGCTGCGCATAGAACTTCTCCACCTGCTGCGCGCGAATGATTGGTTCAGCCATCGAGTTCCGCCTGAAAATCAACTGAAATGTTGAACAGAGATCAACCGGTCCGGAGGCTGAGCCTTCAGCTTCCGGGTCTGCCGCGACTGCCCCGCGGGTATTCCAAGGCGCGAGGATTGAAAGGATGAAGCATCCTCACACGAAGAGCGTATCATCCTAAGTACAGATTCTTGATGGAATCCCGATATTCTGTCTACCTCTTTACGCGATACTCGATCAGGGAAGGCCTGACTTAAAAACTGCCTTTACATATCTCCGAAAAGAAAGCGATGTGAACGAAAGAATGTCCGAAACCCAGGTGAAACCTAAAGTACTGGTGGCAGATGACGAGCGTGTTATCGCCGATACTCTCGCAATCATTCTGAACCAGAGCGGTTTTGAAGCAACTGCCGTATATACCGGCGAAAAGGCTGTCGAAATGGCCAGGAGCCTTCGGCCCGACATGCTCATCAGCGATGTGATTATGACCGACCTTAACGGCATCGACGCCGCAATCAAGATTCGCGAACTACTGCCGGAGTGTAAGATTCTTCTCTTCTCCGGCCAGGCCGCCACCGCAGACCTGCTCGACCGCGCCCGGGGGCAGGGCCATGAGTTCGAAATCCTCGCCAAGCCCGTTCATCCGCAGGATCTGCTCGCAAGACTGCGAAGCTGAGAGAGAGGCAGGGAACAGAGTTCAGGGCACAGGGCTCGGAGCACAAAAAACCGAAGATGCCCTGGCTTCTCTGAGCCCTGTGCCCTGAGCTCTGTTCCCTAGATTCTGTTTCTTCCTTCGAGTGCGCGCGTCATCGTTACTTCATCGGCGTATTCGATATCGCTTCCCGCTGGGACTCCCGTGGCGATCCGGCTGATCACCGCGCTTCCCGGCCTCAGGAGGTCGGCCAGGTAATGTGCTGTCGCCTCGCCTTCGACAGTTGGCGACGTAGCCAGAATTACCTCATCCGCCTCGCCCCGCCTGACGCGTTCGAGCAGGCTGCTGATGCGTAGATGTTCCGGTCCCACCCCATGCAACGGCGAAAGCGTTCCGTGCAGTACGTGATACACCCCGTTATAGCCGCGCGTCTTTTCAATGGTGGCAATATTCGTTGGCTCCTCCACTACACACACCAGCCGCTGGTTACGCGTGGGGCTCGCGCAGTACAGGCAGGGATCCACATCGGTGATGTTGTTGCAGATGGAACAGAGCATCAGCCGCGCCTTCACCTCGCGCACGGCATCAGCCAGCGCCGCGGCGTCTTCTTCGCTTGAACGCAGGATGTGAAAGGCCAGCCGCTGCGCGCTCTTGGCGCCGATACCCGGCAGCTTGCGCAGCTCTTCGATGAGCCGCGCCATGGGTTCCGCAAATCGTGACAAGATTTTCCTCTGAAGTCTAAAGCGTGTTGTAAATCACAGTAACGAAGAGGTCCGGCGACATCATGCCGTGCGCCCACACCGCGTCAAGATCCGCCGTCGGTTTGGCCGCGACTACCTGTTCGAGCGATTGTCCGGCAATCTTCAGCTTCTCAATCCGATTCGCCACCGTCGAGAGCATGTCGCGGTACTTCTGCAGAGCACGTTTATCGCCTAGCGGGCCATGCCCCGGGACAATTTTTGTCTTGTCGTCCGCGATGGTCAGAACCTGGTCTACGCCGCGGATCATCCCGTTGATCGTGCCGCCTGAGCTGTCGTCAATCGGCGGATAGAAGCCGTTGCACCAGAGATCGCCGGTGTGGATCACATTGCCGTTCACAAAATGAAGAAAGATGTCCGAATCCGTGTGCGCATCCGGGGTGTGGACCATATCCAGCTCATCGTTGTTGCAGTACAGCTTCTCCTGATCGGCAAAGGTCAGCTGCGGCAACGCACCCGTAGGCGAAGCAGGTAAGTCGAGATTGAACAGTTTCATTTTCTGCCGGGTCGACAAACGCAGCCGCGTGTTCTCCTGGGCAATGATCAAGGCCCCGGCGTCGTGCAGCGCCGCATTCCCGTTGGTGTGATCGAAGTGCCAGTGCGTGTTGACGAGGAATTTAAGGGGGCGAGCACTGAGCTTCTCCAGCGCGTGAATGATGGCACGCGCAGCCGTGGCCACGCTGGAATCGATGAGCAGCTTTCCGTCTGGGCCGATCTGCGCCACCATGTTGCCGCCCACGCCCTGCAACAGAAAAATAGTGTCGGTAAGCTTCGTTGTCTGGATCGGAGTCGTCGCTCCGGCGGCGAGCATCGACTGAATTATGTTGGACGGCGGGGGGGCTGCTGCAGGTGCTTCCTGGTTCTGCAATGCTGCAAACGACGTTCGATGCATCGCCAGCGTTCCAGCTGCCATCATCGCCGAATCCTTGAGGAATCCCCGTCGTGTAATCATCGTTCCCAGCTTATTGCAAAAGATAGCGCAAGATTCCCTCAGCAACGTTCGCTCAGAACAGGCCCTCCGGCAGATTCAGGCCGCCCAGCATTCCCTGCATGCTCGATTTCAAAAGCTCCTCTGCGCGCCGCCCTGCTTCGTTGAAGGCTGCCGCAATCAGGTCTTCGAGCATCTCCACATCCGTAGTCGAACCGGCCAGGCTTGCGACCGCGGCCGGGTCAATCGTAACCTTCAGAACTTCCTTCTTTCCATTCATCCTGACGGTGACGGCGCCGCCGCCCGATGATGCTTCGACGACCGACTGGCTCAGCTTCAGCTGCATCTGTTCCTGCATTTGCTTTGCCTGGCCCAGCATTTCCTGAATCTTTAAAGGGTTCACGATCTACTCCGTTTCTGTTACAGATGCTTTCTTATTTCTTTTCGCGCAGGTCCAGCACGCTCCGTACTTCGGCCTGAAAAAGCTCCTGCGCCTGCCGCACCAGCGGATTCTCCAGCGCAATCGCCTGAATGCTGCCCGCGATCTGTTTCGATGCAGGCCGCGGACTGCCAGATGCGCCATCCCCGCCGTTTCCGCCTTCGCCCGGTACAAAAATCAACTTGCGCGTGATCCCGATCGTGCGCAGCGCCTCGCGGCAAATCTTTTCTGCCTCGACATTCATAGTGAGGGAGAGCATCTTTTTGCCCATGCTCACTTCCACCTCAACCGCCTCGCCGTTTTCGCGCCACTTTCCCGCGTCCAGTAAAACCGCAGCAGTGTTGTGCCCCTGGCGTTCCAGCGCAGCACACACCGCCTCGCGCATACGATCCAGGTCGGGTGTTGCAGCTTTCGCCGGTGCGGCCGCCAAAGTTGCAGACGCTGGCTCCGTCGCCAGCGCCAGCGCACCCGCTGTCGCTTCCTGCGCGGGCTCGGCTACTCCGGAAACAGGAGCCTTCATCGCTGTCGCTTCTACTCCACGTGCCGCCGTCTCCAGCGGTGTGAGCGGACGGGGAGTGGGTGCTTCACCCGTGGTCTTGCGATTCCGGTCCGCTTCAAAAGGAGAAAACATCGGCGACGCAGAGTCACTCGAACGCGAAGCCGCAGTGCTGGATGGCGTACGATTCTTCTCCGCAGCGCCTGCAAGCCGCGCAGGGCTCGCCGGCGGCAGAGAACCACCGCTGGGCCCAGCCTTTGGCGACTGCGAAACAGGCAGCCTGCTCAGCAAATCTTCCACCGGCAGCAGCCTCTCAAGGTGCACAAGCTTGATCAGTCCCAGCTCCAGGTGAAAACGCTGCTCCTGCCGGTAATTCAACTCGTCAAAGGTGCGCAGCATGACCTGCAGAAACCGCGTCAGGTCTTCCTCGGAAAACAGCACCGCAGACCGCGCCGCGCGCGCCCGCTCGTCTGGAGAGATTTGGAGCAGCTCCGAGTTCTCGCCCGCAATCCGCGCCATCAGCACGTTCCGCAGATAGCGCACAAACTGACGCGCCAGCTGCGACGGGCTGTTGCCCGCATTGAGCAGCCGGTTCAGCTCATCAATCACCGCCGCCGTCTTCCCCTCACCGATCGACTCCATCAGCCGTTCGAAAACAGCGTTGGGAACTGTCCCCATCAGCTCGCGGATCTGCTCCGCGTCCAGACGCGGCTGCCCGTTTTCGACCGGGGCGGAGGCAATCGCCTGATCCATGATCGACAGCGCATCCCGCATCGAGCCATCGCCTGCCTCGGCCAGCAGCGCCAGCGCCGCGTCCTCGGCCGCGATCTCTTCCTTAGCTGCGATCTCCCTCAGCTGCGCCAGAATGTCGTCAAACTTGACCGCATGAAAGCTGAAGTGCTGGCAGCGTGACCGGATCGTCTGCGGAATATCCTCGGGCTGTGTCGTCGCCATCATGAAGACGACGTGCTCCGGCGGCTCCTCCAGCGTCTTGAGCATCGCGTTGAAGGCGGCATCGGTGATCTGGTGCGCTTCGTCCAGAATGTAGATTTTGTACTTGTCGCGCGCTGGCCTGTATCGTGCCGCGTCACGCAGCTCGCGCATCTCGTCGATACCGCGGTTTGTCGCCGCATCGATCTCGATTACATCTACGGCATTGCCCGCTCGAATCTCCGTGCACGAGACGCATATCCCGCACGGCTCGGGTGTAGGGCGCGCCGCAGTCCCGATCTCGGTGCGGCAGTTCAGCGCCATGGCCAGAATACGCGCGATCGTGGTTTTGCCGATCCCCCGATGACCGGAGAAGATGTACCCATGCGCGACGCGCCCCTGGGAGAGCGCATTCAGCAGCGTGCGGGTCACGTGATCCTGCCCGGCCACATCCGAAAAACGCTGGGGGCGATACTTTCGAGCTAAAACCTGATAAGCCATGCGATGAAAGTCTGATTGTATCGGGAGCGGAGAATCATCGCACGTCCTGCCCGGCAGTCCGTCTGGTTACTGTGTGGAAAGCTCCACAATCCAGTCGGTTTTACGCTTGCCTTCAGGAAGCAGAGCGGCGATGGAGCGGTCAAAAGTCGCCAAGCGTCCTTTGTGGTGCATCGCCAGGCCCAGTAGATAGGCGTCTGTAATCTGCCGATGGCCCTGCAACTTAGCGTCGACCCGATCGATAGCTGGCGAAAGTCCAATTTCGTCCGGCCAGAACTCGTGATTCGGATGCGAAAGGTTCAGATCGAGAAGCCGCAATGCCTCGTTGATGTCCGGCGCATTTGCTGACGGTGTATTCGACATGACTCTCACAAAGCCCATCTGCGTGATGGGACATGTCGCCCATCCGTGCCGTGCATTCCTTTCGAACCATGAAATGGCCTGCAGGTGAAATTCATGTTCAGGCCAGATCAATGCGATGAGAGCATTTACGTCCAGTAGCGTGGCCGCCATTTATCGTTTACGGCCTCTCATATACGGCAGCACCTTCTCCATGTCCTGTTCGCTGTCGATTTTTTTTACCATCTCTAAAGTGATTTTCTTGCCGCCCGGAGGAAGAACCGGAATATGCAGCCCGTTCACGATGCGCGTCGGAAGCGGCCGTGTGAGCCCGCGCCGCATCAGCAAGGTCGCAGCTTCGCCCATGCTGATTGAGTTGGACTCGGCAAGGTCCTTCACCGCTTCGTAGACATCATCAGCAACTGCCCATGTGGTTCTCATGCCTTAAATTGTCATCAAAGCAGATATTTGATGTCAAGAGTAAAAAAAGAGCATCCTATCCAAGGATTTGGCATCAATCTGCGCCCAAAAAATGATGAACTCCCACTGTCGGCCAACCGGCTCGAATAATCCCGCATACTAATCCCATGCCCGTCTCGCCGTCGACCCTCCACTACCGCCTCGCCACGCCTGCGGACATCCCGCGTCTGCACGTGCTCATCGACCGCTCCGTCCGCGAGTTGCAGGCGCAGGACTACACGCCAACGCAGATCGATCAGGCGCTCCAGACTTATCTCAGCCTCGATACCCAGCTCATTGTGGATCAGACATATTTCGTTGTCGAAGCGCCAGGCTCCGATCTCGCCGCCCCATTGGTAGCCAGCGGTGGCTGGAGCAAACGCAAAACCCTTGCGGCGGCGACACCAGCCTGGACGGATGCGACAACCGCGCAGGACGGGACAGCAGCCTGCTCGATCCTGCGAGAGAGGCGGCTAAGATCCGCGCCTTTTATGTGCATCCTGACTGGGCGCGCCGTGGAATCGGAACGAA
>DATAQX010000604.1:0-4728 GCA_036264455.1 Silvibacterium sp.
CACACCCGTTCCGCAAACATTCAAGATCAACGTCACGCTGCCCCCGACTTTTCCAACCTCCGGTTCGGTCGCCACTGTTCTGCGGATTCCCGACCCTGCGCCGTCTCTCACTCCTCAGCCCGCATATGCACTGCCTCTGAACAGCCTGGACCAAAATGACAATGCGATATTCGATCCAGCTACGGGCTACAACCTGATCGCAACCTTCAATGCCGAGTAAGATCTAGCGATTACTGTCAGCCAGCCGAAGGGCGGGAACAGTCTCTCCGATCTGAAAATCCTGCTCATCCCATTTAGTTTTACCGATTTCTCGACGACAGTAAAATTGAGCTACCCGATATCGCTTTACCTAGGCAAGAAATCCCTGGCGCTGCGCCAATAGGCTCAAATCGAATGTCCTTGACGTTTCGGGGGGCCGGAGGTCATATGGTGACACAGTGGCCGATTGGCCAATTCTATTCGGGCTGAGCAGCACAGGAGAACCGCAGTATCGGGAGGCTCCTATAAACGTGTTCTCTCCATCGTCGGCTGATACCGGGCTGGAAGTAACCGACCTCGAGTCTGATGTTTCGTTTGCTGCCAGGCACATACGGGTACGCGACGTCACTGTAATTCCAGAGGGGATGCGCCGCATTGCCCATGCTCTGGTCGAGCATCCTGAGACCACCCTGCAAGTGCTGGTGGAGACCGCCGTCGAGCTCTGCGGCGCAGACAGCTCTGCCATCAGCGTGGAAAAAGAGGACCGGACGGAAGATGCCTACTACCACTGGGTCGCCATCGCCGGCCAGTATTCGGGCATGTTCAACGTAGTGTTCCCGTATTATCCCAGCGGGTGCAGCATTTGTCTGGAGCGCGGACGGCCCCAGCATGTCCGCGCCTTCAAGCGCTACTTCGACATCCTCGGAATCACAGCCCCCGTTGTTACCGACGGACTTATGTTCCCGTGGCAGACGGACGAAACAAGGGGAATCATCTACATCCTGGCGCACGACCGGGAAGAGGCCTTCGACCAGGGCGATGTCCGCATCATGGAGATCCTCGCCGACTTCGCCGCCATCGGAGTCCGGCAGCTCCGTCAGCAGAAGCTGCTGATGGAGCGGGCGGGCCTGGTCGCCGAGGCCGCCATGGCGAACAAACTCGCGCACAAGATCAACAATCCCTTGCAGAGCCTGACCAATATCCTCTACCTGGCAGCGAAGGGATATCACGGCGAATCGGCAAAGGTCGTAGGATGTCAGGCCCTCGACGATCTTGGACGCCTGTCCTCATTGGTAAGGGAGCTTCTGAGCCTGCCTCTTCAGAAAACCCGCTGAGTTCTCAGCATCATCTCGTCCCAGCAGCCCATGCTAAAGACAACGCGCGAAGTTAGTTTCATGATTCGCATTCGGAAGCACCTAGGTTCGCCAAAGCGCGCTCAATCTCCATAAGCACATTACCCGTTCTCGCCATTCGACAGGATGAGGTCGCTTGTCGATACAGCGACTTTCGGCCAGGTGGATTACTTCCGCAGTGCCCGTCCACCGCTCGGAACGATGGCAAGCCAGTCAGCCGGAGATGGCCAATTCCAGCTAGAGGCCGCACAGAAATAAGAGCACAGGGGTCATGCATTGAGTCGCAATCAGAATCGTTGGTCTAT
Organism: Silvibacterium sp.; assembly: GCA_036264455.1. Classification (GTDB taxonomy): domain Bacteria; phylum Acidobacteriota; class Terriglobia; order Terriglobales; family Acidobacteriaceae; genus Silvibacterium. Next base: position 1,637 of record DATAQX010000604.1, read on the forward strand.
TCTTTTCCTTGTGTGTGGCGGACGTGTCGGCGCCCTGTCGTACGCTCAGCTTTCTGACGGAAAGACAGTACCTGTTTCATCAACGACGGATTGTTTCTCACTCCAAGGACTACGAGAGTCCTTTCGGAGAGGGACCAGCATCTAAGGCTACTGGCAAGCCCTTCACGAAGCCGGAGCTCGTGAGGTGCTTTCCCTGAGCTATCAAATCCGAGGGCTTGCCGGCAGAAGACGCGGAATGCTACGTCGATCAAATCGCAAAGGACAAGGAACAACTCATCAAGGCACTCGCGCGGGAGCGTCTCAACACGACGGAAGAAGGGTTGAGTAAACCGGTGGTCTCCAGCAGTGTCTGGAGCCCTATCCACTGCCATTGGGGCCTTGATCCCGCCCGCCTGCCTGCATGTAGGTAGAAACGGCTCCCGCGTCGTTGTCCGCCTCCATCACGATCAGGCCTGGGCCAAAGACCATCAGGAAGGTGAGCAGATGCTTCTGCCAGGTGCGGCGTACAACGACGCCAGACATCGCCTGCGTCGAGACGTTTTTCGAGTTGCGTTTCTTCTACGCGCACAAGCGCATCCTCCCCGCTTTATTGTCTGGAGAGGATGTCGCTGAAGAACCGGTGCGGGAAGAGTCTACCCAGATACACCGGAGTGGCGTCTTCATTTCGCCTGTAGGCACCCAGGCACAGGACAGTAGACCGATCTTCTGGACAGGAAAAAGCTTGTTATTCATGATTCCTCCTTTTGCGGTCCGAGCAGGCGCGACGGTCCAGCGCATGGTGCGCGGATCGAGACGGCGGCACGAATCATCGGTTCGGGAGGGGCGAGTCTGGTTGATAACCACTGGCTCACGCACTCAAATCACACGTTGTATGCTGTGACGAGCGGTGAGGGAATCGTCTGAAGTGAGGCTAGAGGCGATTTCCTGAGCGCTCATCACAACACAGGAAAGAGCTCCGTGTACCTGGAGGTTCTTGTGCGGAATCTTTGCTCATAGATTGTTTTGCTACTCCTGCGCGGACAAATGTCTGCGCTAACTATTTTTACCATATCCCCCTAGGGTATAGTCAAGAAGAAACATTCTCCCCAAACACTGTTGCGATATTTTCCTGCCGCTCGGGGGAGCCGCTTGGCCCGGAGACGACAAGCGTGTACTCACTGAGGCAGAGATGAGTGTTTTTGCCGTGATCGTCCTTGCTGCAGGACGAGGACTGCTCCGAACCCTGCACGACTGTGCATCACTGGAGTACGTGCATCTAATTGATTTCGCAGGACACTGCTATGACTCGGGACGGTTGCAAAGACGACGCCTGCAGCACCATTTCTCAACTTTAATCGAAGGGAAAGCTCCTAAAGAACACGGACCGTCATCGTTGACGCTTCCCTTGTCCGTACAGTCGGCTTCTCTCCCAAATGGCGCCCCGGAAGCCCGGTCGCAAGATCTTCACGGATGCCGCATCTCGCGGGAGTCAGACACTGCAACCCGACCTGCGTCCTGGTAATCGTCGGTCAGCGTCTTCAGGAAGGCGACCACATCGTTGATTTCCCGATCGCTCAGAGCAGGCCTGTCGCCGCGACGGCCGTTGAAGGGCGCGTCGCTGACGTCCACATTGGCACGGTGAGCAGGCGGCAAGTCATCATACATCTCTACCGTGCCGTCGGTCTTGTGCGGATACCATTTCTCGGGTCGCGTCTCCCGTTCCACGTAGAACCTGACGACATCTTCGAGGGAGTGGAATACGCCATTGTGAAAAAATACATGCCGTGTAGCGACATTGCGCAATGTGGGTGTCTTGAATAGCCCGCAAAAATTCTGCACCTTGGCCAAATCCTTGCGAGCTGGGCCACATGCTCCTTCATCAAAGAACTTCGGATCGCGATTTACAGTGAGATTGTTGTTGCGTGGTGCAGCCAGCGCTTCGAACTCATAGTCGGTGAATACAGGGGCGAAACGATTCTTTGTTGGCTTGTCGAGGTGGCAGGCAGCACAATTGCCTTTTTTCGGGTCATCGAACGATTTCAGACCTCGCAGTTCCTGCTCGCTCAATCGCGCGCGACCAGCCAGGTAGTAGTCGAACTTACTGTTATAGGCGTGGAAACTGCGATCCTCGGTCAGATAGCGTGCCAGCGCGAGATACACGTCGGTTAAGCAGAGATCCGGCGACCGAAGCATCTCTTGGCCGAATACCGTGACGAGTTCGTTCGCATAGGGGGCCGCCTTGACTTTGACCAGCACTGCCTGGCCGTTCCGATTGGCCATCTCCCTAGGGTCGAACAGCGGGCCGCTGGGTTGATCGAGCAAGGTGGCCGCGCGGCCGTCCCAATCCATGCCACCTTGCGGGACAGCTTGCTCGATGTTCATGCCGTGCGGGTAATTCGGCAGCTCTACGGCGGTAAAGGAATGGGCCAGGGGTCTGGCGGCCTTGGCAGCTCCGCCGTCCGCCGGATCGAACGCGGTATCCGGCCGAATCACAAATCGCGGCGTGCGCTCCAGATATGTCAAGGACGGCACAGCGCGATCACCCTGCAGCTTCATGTCGGGGCCGCCCAATTGCGCCGCCAGCGAGTTGGCCGGTGCATAGGCGCGCCCAGGGTAATGGCAAGACGCACACGACATCTTCCCCGAGCCTGACAGGCTTGGGTCGAAAAACATTTTCTGCCCCACTCGCGCGATCGCGCTCAGCGGAGCCGGGGGCGTATCGAGCCGGGCGGCAGCGGCGCGGGCGATGGCGGACATGCCAGATTCAGGTTGCCCGGTGGCGACCTGCGGTAGCGATTGTGCGCGGTTGCAGGCGCTTACTATCAGGATCGTGGCACTAAGCAGAATCAATCGCATCGCACATTCAACTTTGGACGCGAAATTCCTGCAATGCATCCACAGATATCAAAGTCTGCGTGGTGCCGAGAGCGGTCGAGCCGCCGAGAGTGCCACCCGTTGCCGCCTCTCCTACACCGCCCCCGTTTCCTGAGCTGATATTCGCTGTCACCCATCCACGGTGTAATAGTTGGACTGCGTGCGTTGGCCGTTGACACTGAAGTCTCCACCACCGCCGACTGCCTGTGTCTGATAGTTCTGAGGACCCTGGTTCACGA
>DATAQX010000047.1:0-8301 GCA_036264455.1 Silvibacterium sp.
CATACACAAACAGGCAGACATGGTACGGCATGTGCTATGCGACAAATACGCTCGAACTCTGTCGCACAGCGATAAAGATAGGTTCTGCTTATGAAGAGATGTTGAACTGCCCATGAATGTTCTATGGAGATCCAGGCCTGCGGATCGCCTCACGGATCCAGGGCTCCAGCATTAATAGTAAGGAAGCCTCGTTTGGCGGCAATCACGACAGCATGCGTTCTGCCCTTGGCACGCAGCTTTTGGAAGACGCTCTGGCTTCGGGGCGTTGCATCTCTCAGGAATTGGCCACTCTTCTTTCCGCTGGCTTCATCTTGATGCACACTAGTAGTTAGGAGACACTTCGAGTGCTGGCAGAAATCCCAACCGGGGGCGCCGGAGCTACTTCGCTTTTCGGACGCTGGACTTCGATCGCTGCGCACGGCGTTCTTCTCGTGCTGCTGATTCTGGCCGGACGCCATGCATGGCAGGTCCGTCCAATAAGCACCCGTGGAGGGCAGCACTCGACCGCTCTTTACTGGGCGGGCTCTGTCGGAACCGGGATGGCCCGTACTCATCAGAAGGGCACAGAAAAATTAACGGCCGCCCGGACGACTCCGCGGAACAGTCCGATAACTCCGCCGCACAAAAAACAACTCGATCCGGACGCACAGGAAGCCACCGAGACTGCCACCGCCAGCCCTGCGGGAAGTTCTGCCTCACCTTCACAAAGTAGCGGAACCGGCAACGGCTCTGAAGACGCGACTCCGGCGTTTCCGGTATATTCGCCGTCTCCTCATATTGCCGACAGGTCCCTGCTGCCTGCGACTAATGAGAACGTCGTTGTAGACGTGAACGTCAGCGCGCTGGGCGAAGTGCAGGACGAAAAACTGGTGCATGGACTGGGCAACAGCCTCGACCAGACCATTCTGGACACCGTGAAAAGCTGGAAATTCCACCCCGCGACGGTAGACGGAAATGCTGTAGCCTCCGTAGCCGAACTGGTCTTCCCACTGAGTCAAAAGTGGCGCGGATAGAGATTCGCAATAGCTCAGCCTCGCCACTTGATTCTGTGCATCTTGCGAACGCACAGAATCGAAGGCAATCGCGCTGAACCCGTTGGATTTAGGTTGCTCGCCCCTTTGTAATGAGCCGTATGAGCAGTGTGAGAATGATGGCGCCAAGCAACGCGACGAGTATCGTATAAATCATGCCACCAGATCCGGAGAAGCCCAGAGCGCGCATGATGAAGCCGCCAATCACGGCTCCGACGATGCCGACGACAATATCCATGACCACGCCATAGCCGCCTCCGCCCATGATCTTTCCGGTAAGCCAGCCTGCGATCAGGCCGACGATGATCCACCACAGAATTGTTAGCATGGAGCCTCCTGTATGGTGCGCCAATGAAGGTCCCACGCCAACGGCACCCCCGTCAAGCCTGAAATTGAGACCATTCATGGGCTCACCGTTGTAACTTTTGCGCGGCCAGCGAGTCGAATGAGCGTTATTGGTAGCTGGGAGGAATTGTGGCGCTTCTACGGAACGGGAGTTTGATTGCTGGACCGGCCACATTGGCGGCGTGTGTCGCAGTGGCCGTCATTGGATCGAAGTTTGCGGACACGGCGCAGGCATCCGGCAATCCGGAAGCGAAAAAGCCAGTGCTCGTCGAGTTATTCACATCGGAGGGATGTTCCACCTGTCCCCCCGCCGACGCTCTGCTCCAATCTCTCGATCGCGATCAGGATATTCCCGGCGCGCAGGTGATTGTGCTGAGCGAGCACGTCGATTACTGGGATCACGAGGGTTGGCGCGATCCCTTTTCTTCCCCAGAGATCACCGCACGGCAAAATGCCTATGCTTTTCACTTTTCCCAGGAAGCTTCATACACTCCCGAGGCAGTGATCGACGGATCTCGCGGCATAAACGGCAGCGATCAGCGGGGACTGACTGCTGCTATTCAGGACGCTGCACAGCGGCCCAAGTTGGCAATTGAAATTGCGAACGCCGCCATGAGCGGCAAGACGGTCGAGGCAAACGTGACGGTTGCGGCGCATCCGCGAACCGATCTCTACGCCGTGCTGGCCGACGACCATGACCAGTCAAGCGTGTCGAAGGGAGAGAACTCGGGAAAGCATCTCGAACACGTGGCCGTCGTGCGAGTGATGAAGAAGTTGGGTTCTCTGAACGATGCGTTTTCCGGCCAGATCCACGTCGCGCTTCCTAACCAGTCACAAGCACAAAAAATGCGGCTGGTGATCTTTGCCCAGGAGAAGGGGACTGGGCACATTCTGGGCGCTGCCGAAGCCAATTTGCCGGCGGCGTCGGCAACCCTCTAACAGCAGACGCAATCTTCCTGTCCGCAATAAGAGCAGCACGCGCAGGACCCCCCTGCAATAGAAGGAATCACCAGCACCTCATCCCCATCTTTGAAGGCATACTTGTCGTTGCCCAGGAAGCGAATGTCTTCTTCGTTCACATAGAAGTTGATGAAGCGGCGCACCTGTCCCTTCTCGTCGCGCAGATGAGTCTTCAATGCTGGAAAGGTCGTTTCGATCTCGGTGATCAGCTCCGGAAGATTCCCAGCGTTCGACTGAATCTCGCGGGTTCCGTCGGTGTGCTTCTGAAATGCATTCGGCAATAGGACTCTAACGGACACTGACGCCTCCAGACACGAGTTCGTGTTCTTCATTTTGTTCCTCCAGATAGGTTTCGAAATCGGAAAGACGCGGGCGGACGGCCGCTTCGAGCTCATAGGCTCCGGCCAGCGCATCGGTGGTTTTGAGCCCGTTGCCGGTAATGCAGGTGACGGTCAGCTCGTCGGGACGGATGCGGCCATGCGCATAGAGGCGCGCGGTGACGGCGGTGGTCACGCCGCCGGCGGTTTCGGTAAAAATGCCTTCGGTCTCGGCCAGCTCCTGGATCGCAGAGACGATTTCGACGTCCGAGACATCCTCAGCCCAGCCTCCGCTCTCGCGGATGGCACGCGCCGCGTAGACGCCATCGGCAGGGTTGCCGATCGCCAGCGAACGGGCTATCGTCGAAGGCCGCTGCGGCTCGATGTGATCCGCGCCAGTCTTGACCGCCGTCGCGATGGGCGAGCAACCGGTGGCCTGCGCGCCAAAGAAGCGCACTTCTTTGTCTTCGACTAAGCCAAGAGCGATCAGCTCTTTGAACGCTTTGCGGATTTTCGTAATCAGCGACCCGCCGGCCATGGGCACAACAACGTTATCGGGCAGCCGCCAGCCAAGCTGTTCGGCGATCTCAAAGCCCACTGTCTTCGAACCTTCCGCGTAATAGGGACGCAGATTCACATTCACGAAGCCCCAGTTGTAGCGGTCGGCGATCTGCGAGCAGAGGCGGTTGACGTGGTCATAGTTGCCGTCGATGCGGACCAGCTTTGCGCCGTACACCTGGGTGTTGAGAATCTTCGCCGGCTCGAGGTCGGCAGGCACCAGGATGTAGCTCTTGAGGCCGAGCCGCGCGGCCTGCGCGGCGACGGCGTTGGCCAGGTTGCCAGTCGATGAGCACCCCACAGTATCGAAGCCGAAGATCTGCGCGTTGGCCAATGCAACCGAGACAACTCGGTCCTTGAAGCTCAGGGTCGGCAGGCAGACGGCGTCGTTCTTGATGTAGAGATTGCCGGCGCCGATGCGCTCGGCAAGCCGGGGGGCCCGAAGCAGAGGTGTCCAGCCTGCGGGAGTGGGCGCGACGTAGTCGTCGGGCACGGGCAGCAGTGCCTGATAGCGCCACATACTGCCGGGTCCCTGGGCAATGGCTTCGCGGGTAAAGGTGTTGCGGGCAGCCTCAAGGTCGCACTGGACCTCAAGGGGAGAGAAGCATTCGTCACAGATGGAGAGTGGGGCGTTGTTATACCGCTTGCCACATTCCCGACATCGCAATTCATAGGCGTGCGCCATGAAACCCTCGATTCCTGAAAACCAAATTCAGGAGCGGCAGCGGGACCCATTGGGGATTTCCCCTATGGGTACAAATGCACGGGCGCGCGTGACGAAAACTGCTTAAACCTTCCGGTACTACCGAACTACTGGGATTCAGCGAGATGCGATACAGCCTGCACCCCGAATCTCATGTTCCCCGTGCCGTTTCCGGCAACAGGAGAGAGTTGACACCGATGTCTTAGATTGCCTAAGCCGGTTGTCGTGGCGTCACAGGGCCCGTCCCTCAGCCACTCTTCATGAAATTCAGGCTCGCTCCTAAGAGCAAACTTGAATACCCATTAGATAACACAACGTCGGTGGCGTTGCAAGTAGGTTTCTTTCAGAGAGCAGTTTCTAGTTTTCTCTCAACGCTTCCGCGGGATCCACCTTTGTCGCGCGTCGCGCCGGAAGATAGCTGGCAAGCAGGGCGATGACGAGAAACATCAGCGGCGTGAGAACAAAGGTCATCAGGTCATGCGTACCGACTTTGTACAGCATGCTCGAGATCAGGCGGGTCATCAGGAGCGCGGCGATCAGACCAATGACGATTCCGGCAGCCGCCAGGATCAATCCCTGGCGCACGACCAGGCGAAGGACATGTGCGCGTTCTGCCCCTAGCGCAAGACGGATGCCCAGCTCGCGCCGGCGCTCCGCCACGGAGTAAGCCAGTACGCCGTAAATTCCGATCGCCGCCAGCGCCAGCGCCGTGACGGAGAAGATTCCGAGCAATAGCATCGTGGAGCGTGGCTGTGCGCGTGAGCCGTCCATGAGTTCGTCAACCGTCTGGATGCTGGTTACCGGCTGGTCAGAGTCCACTGCGGAGATCTGTGCGCGCACCGCCGACGTTATGCTCTGTGGAGGCACGGTCGTCCGCACCAGCAGGTCCATATTGCCCCAGGGCAACTGCGGAAACGGGATGTACACCTGCGCCTGAGTCTCCTCCGCGAGGCCTTTGTTCTTGACATCCTCGCTCACGCCGATTACCTCGGCCGGCTGCGGCCAGCGGCCCACGACTACGTGCTTGCCTACGGGATTCTGGTTGGGCCAGAAGTGGCGGGCGAAGGTTTCATTTACGATGACGACCTTGGGTGCCCGGGTATCATCGGCGGCAGTGAACTCGCGTCCCTCTCGCAACGGAACACGCATGGTCTGGAACCACTGCGGGCTGATGGCCTCGATATCGATGAATGGGCGCTGCGCCAGAGGCGCGTCCGGCTGGCCTTCGGGCAACATCGGAGTGATCCTCTTCGCGCTCAGCGGCAGCGCAGCCGACATCGCGGCGCTGCGCACGCCAGGCAGAGCAGCGACGCGGCGCAGCACTTCGTCAAAGAACGCGATCTGCTGTTCCGGTTTTGCGTACTTTACCGTCGACAGCGAGACATTCATGGTGAGCACCATGTGGGAGTCAAATCCCGGATCGACGCGCAGCAGCCGCTCGAAGCTGCGCAGCAGCAGTCCGGCGCCGATGAGCAGCAGCAATGAGAGCGCCACCTGGCCTATGACGAGAAGGCTCCTCATCTGGGCGCGCGCGTGACCGCCGGACGTGCCTCGGCCTTCAGCGCGCAGTGTCGTGTTGAGATCGACCCGCGAAAGCTGAAGCGCCGGGAAGATTCCGAAGATAATTCCGGTGAGGAGCGAAATGGTGAGCGTGAACAGCAGAACACGCAGATCGATTGCGATGGGAAGTCCCTGCGAAAGCTGGCTCGCTCCCCATGCGGCCAGCGCTCGCGTTGCCACCCAGCTGAGTCCTACACCGAGTACACCCGCAATGAGCGCCAAAAGCATGCTTTCGGTGAGGAGCTGGCGCACTACTGTCCAGCGACTTGCGCCAAGCGCCGTGCGCACTGCAACTTCTCTTCTACGCGCCAGCCCTCGCGAAAGCAGCAGGCTGGCCACATTCGCGCAGGCAATGAGCAACATCAGGGCGACTGCGCCTGATAGCATCAACACCTTTCCACGCGCGTTGGCCACAACCAGGTCGCGGAGTGGAGTGGCCGTCATCACAACGGCGGGATCGGCGTCTGGCGCCGTCGGATTCTGTTCTCGATACTGCCGGTTGAGGCCGGCAAGTTCGCTCTCGGCTTGTTCCAGCATTGTTCCCTGCTTCAGTCTCGCGACAAAGCCGAGATAGCCTACTCCCATGCGCAGGCGCTGCGGAGTCATGAGCGACAACTCGAAGTAGCGTGGAGTCCAGATATCGGTCTCGCCGACAAATGGGAACTGAACGCCGGCAGGCAATACGCCGATGATGGTGTGGGGCGTCGTATCCAGCGTGATCGTCTTGCCGATGATGTTACGGTCGCCGCCAAAGCGGCTATGCCACATTGCGTCGCTGAGCATGACCACGGCCTGGCCTTCGGGACGGCCTTCACTCTCACTAAATGCGCGTCCAAGCTGGGGCTGTACCCCGAGCGTGGAGAAAAAGTTGGGCGTCACGCGCGCTACCTGCGCCTGCATTGGCTCGCCGTGTCCGGTCAGGTTCAAGTTGTCATTCGCCCACGCAGCTACCGACTGAAATGACTGGTTGCGATCGCGCACCAGTTCGTAACGCAACAGCGTGCCGCCGCGATCCGCGGTCTGGTCCCTCGCCTCGATACTGACGAGTCGCTGAGGCTCATAGTAAGGAAGCGGGCGCAGGAGCAGAGCGTTAGACACGGTGAAGATGGCCGTGTTCGCACCGATCCCCAGGGCGAGAGTGAGGATCGCGGCGACAGTAAATCCAGGACTTTTGGCGAGCATGCGGGCTCCGAAGCGGAGGTCCCGAAGAAAAGCTTGCATGCAGTAATTATAGGTGCGGGAAACTCGATTGTTGCCACATCAGGCGTTCTGGGTTTTGAAGTAAACTCCATAGCGCTCGCCGGAAATTTTGTAGAGCGGGATGAGCTCGTGACGATCTTTCGCGCCTGTCGTGGTGAAGGTGAGCGCGGCGGTAGGAGCGATGGCCTCGATGACGTCGCGTGCGGCAAGTTCGGGTGCGGGCGCTGGTTTGGGATCGCCGGACGGATGGATGTCCTTGCCGGTGGTGTCGTACTGCATGGCGTGAGTGAGACCCTCGCTGCCCATGCGCGCTGCCAGAACGAGCGGGCCGTACATTGCTGCCTGCAGAGTGCGGTCGCCGGGCAGAGGGCTTGAGTGAAGCCGCATGGGAAGCGAGAGCTCGACGCGATCTCCGTCATGCCAGGTACGCTTGAGTGTGAGATAACTGGAGGGCCGCGCGAAGACGGGCAGGGCTTCTCCATTGATCTTCACCGTACCCCCTGCTGTCGCCCAGTAAGGGATACGAAGCTGCAGCGCGAATTCTGTGGGGTGCATGCTATGGATGGTGAGGCGGGTTCCCTGCTCTTCGGGGAAGGCTGTTTCCTGGCGGAGAGTTATTCCCGTCTGCTTCCAGTTCAGTTCAGACGCGATGAAGAGGTTTACGTAAACGCTGCTGGCGTCGTGGAAATAGATCGTGTCGGCCAGCTTGGCGAATTCTTCGGCTCCCGTTCCTGTACAGCACCAGAATGACTGCGTAGGCGAGTTGAAGTATTTCCAGTAGCCGGCCGCAAGCGGAAGATAGTACATCTTCAGGCCCTGTGAATCCTGGGTGCCGAGGCGCGTGTTGAAGAGCACGCGCTCGTAGTAGTCCATGACGCGCGGGTCCGTCGTCCATCCGAAGACGTGGCGCGACAGCTTCATCATGTTGTAGCCGACGCAGCATTCTTCGCTATCGAGAGAGAGCTCGCCGCCGAGCTGCCCCGGATCGGTGCGCCAGCCTTCGAAGTTACTGGTGCCGCCGGTTGCATAGGCGCGCTCGCTGACAATCTGTCCCCAGAAAAATTCAGCGATCTGCCGGTAATGGTCATCGCCGGTTAACTCGTAACGGCGCGCCGCCCCAATCACTTTGGGTACATGAGTATTGGCGTGGAGTCCCTTGAGTTCATCGCGATGCGCTGCAAGCGGACCGAAGAACTGCTCCTGCTCAAAACGGTGTGATAAGTCAAGATACTGGCGCTTGCCGGTGAGCGCGTAGAGATTCAGCAGACCTTCCATGGTGCCGCCATACTCTGTCTTGAGAATGCGAGCCATCTGGGCGTCGCTGATCCCTTCCGCCCAGTGGTCGATCCAGTTCGCGAGGCCTTCTGCGTTCGCCAGCGCCTGCTGATTGCCGCAATAGACGTACATATCGAGGTGCCCGGCGAGAATCTTGTGCAGCGTATAGAAGGGCGCCCAGACGGGTTGCTCTCTGCGCAAGCGGTCAAAGAAGTCTTCGGGATAGGCGCTGAGATATCCGTTCGCGTTTGCAGCCTGGCATTTGGCCAGTCCGGCGACAAGCGCGTTGCCCTTGTCGCGCAGGGCTTCATCGCCGGTGCTGGCGTAGGTGAGCGCAACTGCGGAAAGATAG
>DATAQX010000091.1:0-2590 GCA_036264455.1 Silvibacterium sp.
TGCGCACCGAGGGCGATGCGTATGCCGATCTCACTTCTCCTCTGTGTCGCCAGATAGGAGAGCACGCCATAGAGCCCGACGGCCGCGAGCACGAGCGCGATGACAGCGAAGGCGAGAGTCAGAGTCGAATCGAAACTCGCATCCACTATTGTTTTGCCAATCATCTGCTGCATGGTCATCACGTCAGAGACTGGCAGGTCCCGGTCCAGGCTGCCGATTACTTTCTGGACCGGAAGGGCAAGGCTTTCAACGTCGTGCGTTGAGCGAATCATGATGGTCGCCCCTGAGTTGACGCCGCCTGAAAGGGGCCAGTACATCATTGGCTTCACATCTTCGGCAACGTCATAGCGTGTATCGCCAACGATGCCGATAATCTCAAAGGCTTGAGGCGGACCGCCGGAGATGTCGTAACGCAAATGTTTGCCGATCGGGTCCTCGCCATCCGGGAAAAAGCGCCGCACTGCCGCCTGGTTCAGGACCAGCACATACGCGTGGCCGAGCCGCTCGCTCTCGCTGAAAGTGCGGCCGCGGACAATCGGAATCTGCATGGCCGCGAAATACCCCGGATCGGCTGCGCGCTCGAGCGCGTCGAGCGACCGCCCGGCCGGCAGCGGAGGATGCTCGACGACTGCGACCAGACTGTCGCCTCCCCATCCCTGTCCCGGTGCCACGGTCACCAGCCCAGCGGCCTCTACACCGGGCAATGTTCGCACACCAGCGATTAACTGTTCGAAGAATGCCGCCTTCTGTACCGGCTCCTTGTAGCGGACCTCCGGCAAACGAAGCTGCATGGTGAGCACGTTGTCGATTGCGCAGCCCACATCGGTAGTCCGCAGCTTCTGATAGCTCTTCAACAGCAGGCCTGCGACAACAAGCAGGACAACCGTCAAAGAAACCTCCGCCGCGAGCAGTCCTTTTCGAAGCCGCGTCTGGCTTTGCCCCCCGCTGTGCGCTCGCGATGATTCCTGGAGAGTCTCGAGCATGCGCGCACGGCCACTAACTGCAGGAATCATTCCCGCCAGCATGCCGCTCGCGAGCGTGATCCCTGTCACAAACACCAACACCATCCCGTCAATGTGGATCGTGTCCGCGCGGGCAAGATCATTGCGCGCGACCCTTAGCCATGCGATCCCCGCATAGGCCAGGGCCAGGCCGACGGCGCCTCCAGCAGCGGTTAACACCAGGCTTTCTGTTACCTGCTCGCGAATCAGACGCCAGCGGTTGCCGCCCAGCGCGGTGCGAATTGCCTTCTCCCTGTGCCGCGCGGCCGACCGCGCCACCAACAAATTCGCTACATTCAGGCAGGCGATGAGTAACACGCATCCGGTTGCTGCAAGCAGCGTATATAGCGGGGTCTTGTAGTCGAAGACCATGTTGTCCAGCAGCAGTCTTCCGTTTACGCCAGTCTTAACTGCCCAGCCCGGATTCTCGCGCTTGATCTGTTTTTGGACGGCGTCCAGCTCGCTGATCGCCTGCGACATCGTCGTGCTGGCCTTCAGCCGCGCGACCACGTCAAACTGATGATTCTCCACCGACTGCGTCACCTTCGGCGGTATCTCGTGATATACCGGCGCCCACACTTCGGTCTGGGCCTCGGGATAGGCAAACCATCTAGGCATCACGCCGATCACCGTGTATGGCTTCGCGTCGAGAAAAATCTCTTTGCCTACGAGTGAAGGATCGCCGCCGAAGCGGCGCTGCCAGAACTTCCACGACAATATGACCGTGCCGTTGGCTCCCTGGCGGTCATCGTCCGCGGTGAAATCGCGGCCCAGCGCGGGCTGTACGCCGAGAGTCGAAAACATATTCCATGAAACCAGCCCCGCCGGCACTCTCTCCGGCAACAGGCCGCCCTCGGCCGAAACGTTGTATGAGGTCCATTGCTGGCTCAAGGCCATCTGCTCGAAGCTCTTCGACGCCTTGCGCCACTCGGCAAAGCTTCCAGCTGCGTCGCCTCCACGAGTGTCATCGCATACACGATTTTCCATGGCTTCACACGGAACCACGAGACGGTTCGGATCCTTGTAGGGCAGCGGCTTGAGCAGCACGGATTGCACAACTGTGAATAGCCCCGTATTCGCACCGATCCCTAGTGCCATTACCAGCACAGCCGTCACCGTGAATCCCGGAGACCTGCCCAGCGTGCGCACGGCGTACTTCAGGTCGCGCCGGAGATTCTCCAAAAACGCCACCGTATTCTGCTGCCACAGCTCTTCGCGCACCCGCCGCGGCGACCCGAATTTCAGATACGCCTGCCGCCGAGCCTCTTCCGGCGACATGCCCCTCGTGACATTGTCCTCGCACTCCTGCGCCAGATGCTGCTCGATCTCCTGCGCGAGTTCCACATCGCTGCGACGGCGCTTGAAAAATCTATGGAAGCTCATGTTCGAATATCACTCCGCTCTTGCGCCGAAGGCGCTATTGCCTGGACGGCAGTCCCTCGCCCATCACCAGGCCAATGGCTCGCGCCATTTGCCGCCAGCGGCTGGTTTCCGCCGCGAGTTGCTTCCTGCCCGCCGCGGTCAGCCGGTAAAACTTCGCCTTGCGATTGTTCTCGCTCGCGCCCCAATACGACGAGACCCAGCCGCGA